>DASVNL010000159.1:0-21063 GCA_036383875.1 Thermoanaerobaculia bacterium | reverse complement strand
TTCCAGCCGAGGAGCGTGAGGAAGTTGAACAGTGCCTGCGGCACGATCCCCATGTCGCGATACTCCTCGGCCGACGTCGCGCCCGTGCGCTTCGAAAGGCGCTTGCGATCGCTGCCGAGAATCAGCGGGAGATGTGCGAACACCGGAACGTGGGCGTCGAACGCGCGGAACAACAGGATGTGCTTCGGCGTGTTCGAGAGGTGATCGTCGCCGCGCGCGACGTGCGTGATCTCCATGTCGACATCGTCGACGACGACAGACAGGTGATACGTCGGATTGCGATCGGAGCGCAGCAGGACGAAGTCGTCGATCAGCTCTCCTTCGAACTGCATGTCGCCGCGAATCAAATCCTGAAACTCGATCGGACCGGCGTTCACCTTGAAGCGGATCACGTGCGGAAGATGCGGCGGCTGGTTCTCGCCCAACTCCGCGCGCGAGCGGCAGCGTCCGGAGTATCGATAGTTGATGTTCGCCGCTTCGGCCGCACTGCGCTCCGCTTCGAGCTCTTCGACCGTGCAGTAGCAGCGATACGCCTTCCCCGCGGCGACGAGCTCTTCGGCGCGCGCGCGGTAATGATCGAGGCGATCGCTTTGATAGACCGGACCTTCATCCCACTCGACGCCGAGCCATTGCAGCGAGCTCACGATCTGCTCCGCGTGATGCTGCTTCGAACGCTCGACGTCGGTGTCTTCGATGCGCAGGAGCATCCGTCCGCCGAAGCGGCGGGCGTGCAGCAGATTGAAAATGGCGGTGCGGGCCCCACCTACATGGAGAAAGCCGGTCGGTGATGGGGCGAATCGGAGCTTCATCGGGCGCGGAGTCTAGCAAACTACAATGACGTGAATGCGCGGCCAGCGCGGTTATTCGATCGTCGAAGTTCTCGTTGCGTTCGTCATCCTGACGGTCGTCATCACCCTCTCGTTCGTCGCGTTCCTCGAGCGCAACAAACGGACGCAGCAGGCGAACGAAATCATCCTCGCGTATCAGGCGCTGGCCAACGAGTCCGAGTACTGGCGTCGCGAAGAGTTCGCGACGTTGCAGACCACGACCGATTTCAAAAGCGATCTCACGCTGCTCGCGCCGCTGCGTCCGTTCGTCACGAGCGTCACGGTCGTGCAGACGAACTCCGGGACGAAGAACGTCACGCTGACGATCACGTGGCGTGAAGGCAAACGCGACGCGAAGCTCGCGCTCGTGCGTGTCGACACGGCGAGCGTCGGAGGTTTGTGGTGAGGCGGCGCGCGCAACTCGGCTACTCGCTGCTCGAAGTCATCGTCGCGATGACGATCTTCCTCATCTTTCTCGCGACGCTCTTCGCGCTCACGTCGGACATGCGCGCGTACGAGAAGCGGTTGCCCGTGAATTTTCAAAAGCATCCGCAGATCGCCGCCGTTCTCACGAGACTGCGTCGCGATGTCATCGACGGAATCGGCAAGAACCCGTATCTCGAAGCGCACGAGGACTACGTCGGCGGCGAGCAGGTGCTGATCGTGAAGACGCTCGTGAACGGCGGCGAGCAGATCGTCGTGTGGGACTTCCGCGAGCCGGGCGTCGTGCGACGTCGCGCGTACAACGCGTCGATGGCGACGGACTGGTGGGCGCGCGGACTCCCGAAAGGATTTCATCTCGAAGTGGATGCGGTGAAAACCGGACCGCGCGCCGGATGGGCGACGCACATTCAGGCCACAGACAGCGAGGGACGCATTGCGATCGATCAGATCCTCCAACCGCGCGCCACTGAGTAAACGGCGGAGTCGCGAGGGCGGCTACGCGCTCATCGCGGCGATCGTGCTCGCGGTGCTCTACTTCGCGCTCGTCGAGTTGCTGCTCCTCGACTCGTCACGCGAGCTCGCGGAAGCGCGACGGTTTCGCTCGCGCGTGATCGCGCAGACGCTCGCGGAGAACGGCGCGGAGCTCGCGGCCGTCGAGATGGGGAAACCGGAGCGGACGCAGTCGAGCGTCCGCGCGGAAGACTGGCAGGGCGAGATCTCGGGACACATGACGAAGTCGTCGTGCCTGCCCCCGTCGTGCGCGACGCCGGAGTGGCCGTTCGAGATCGAGGCGGTGGGAAAGACGCGCGGCCTCGTTCCGATCGAGACGAAGGTGACGGTGAAGGGTCGCGTCGTGGAGACGGCGGGACAGTACGAAGTGCGGATTCAGTACACGACGCACACGCCGTAAACAAAATCGGCGGCTCTCGCGAGCCGCCGACGAATCGTTTACCGCATCGAACGTCTTCGCATCAGTCCGGCGCCGATCACGAGCGCGGCGAGACCGCCGAGGACGAGACCACCGTTGTTCTGCGCAACGCTGCGGGCCTTGTTCAGACCTCCGCGAACGTCGACGTTGCTGGCCATCGAAGAGATCTTGCTCTGATCAATTCCGAGCTTGCTCAGAATGCCGCCGAGACCGCTCGGTTTGATCCCCGTCTGCGGTACGGCGTCCTGCGGCTGATACGGATGGAACTGATTGGTAGGATTCACGTTGTCAACCATTCATACCCTCCAGGTTACGGTTATTTGTATTGCGGGAAGGATGCCTGGTTCGGTTGGCGGTTGGCAGTTGGCGGTTGGCGGTTCTGCGAGTGGGGATGTGGTTGTCGATCCGGGCCGGTTGTCGGTTGTCGGTAGCGAGCAACTCACACCGTTCTCCCCGCCAACTGCCAACTGCCAACCGCCAACCAACCCCAGCCACCAATCCGATTCGCCACGATGCTCGTAAACTGTACGTAATCGCGCGAATCTCGATGGAAACGAGCTTGACCGCCGCCGGACTTCTTCCCGCCGTCGCGAAGGGAAGCGTTACCGCGTTCGAGGAACTGTACGACCGGTACTCCTCGACGATTTATGCGCTTCTGCTTCGCATCCTCTCCAACGCGGATGACGCACAGGAAGTGTTGCAGGAGACGTTCGTCAAGGCGTGGACGAGCGCAAAGATGTTCGACGCAGTGCGTGGCAGCGAAGTGGCCTGGCTGATCTCGATCGCGCGCAGCCGCGGCATCGATCGTCTCCGCTCCCGCCGCATTCGCAACGAGCGCGAAGACGAAGCAGGGCGCGAGATTTCCGTGCGCTCGTCTTTCCTCGACACCACCACCGGCGCCGACCTCGCGATCCAGTCGCAGGAACGCGTCGCGGTGCGCAGTGCACTCGCCGCATTGCCCGACGCGCAACGCGTCGCACTGGAGCTCGCGTACTTCGAGGGGCTCTCGCAATCCGAGATCGCCTCGCGACTGAGCGAGCCGCTCGGCACGATCAAGACCCGCATGCAGCTCGGCATGAAGAAGCTCCGCGACTCCCTCCAGACGTTCCAATGACCCACGAAGAATTCGAATCGATCGCAGCGCTCGACGCATTGGGAGTTGCAACCGGCGACGAGTCGGCAGCGTTGCGCGGTCACCTCGGCGCCTGCTTCACCTGCCGCCGGGCCCGCGATGAATACAGCGAGGCCGCGTCACTCATCGCGCGCGACCTCGCACCCGTCGCGCCGCCCGCGTGGATGCGCTCGCGCATCAGCGCGCAGATCGCGCCGGAGACCATCGGCGCGCGCAGCAGTCGATGGTGGCTCCCCGCCGCCGCCTCTCTCCTCCTCGTCCTTCTCGGCTGGCGCGAACGTGAAGTCCAACTCGCGCGCACGCGCGAAACGAATCAGCGCGCGATCCTCGAACAACTCGAGCATGAAAACTCGCGACTCTCATCGGAGCTCGCGGCACTCGGATCGTCGCAGACGCGAACCATTGCGTTGTCGGGTCAGGAGATCGCGCCGTCGGCGTCGGCAAAAGTGTTCCTGCAGGCGGATCGCCGGCGTGCGCTCGTCTTCTTCCACGACTTGCCTGCGAATCCGGGCGACAAGAGCTATCAGCTCTGGATCATCCGCGCCGATCAGCCGAAGCCGATGAGCGCGGGCGTGTTCGACGTCACGAAAGATGGGAGTGCATCCATCTCGATCGAGAACCTTCCGGTCGCGACGGAGATCAAGGCGCTGGCTGTGACGCTCGAGCCGAAGGGCGGCGTCGCGCAGCCGACGAACACGGCGTTCTACGTTGCGGGCAACGCCGGCTTATAGGCCGACGATGTTGTACCCGCAGTCGACGAACATCGTCTCGCCCGTGATGCCGCTCGACATCGGCGAGAGCAGGAACAGTCCCGCGTTGCCGATCTCGTTGAGCTCGACGTTGCGACGCAGCGGCGCGCGCTCAGAGTGATGCTTGAGCATCGTCGTGAATCCCTTGATGCCGCGCGCCGCGAGCGTGTTCACCGGACCGGCCGACAGCGCGTTCACGCGGATGTTCTTTGGGCCGAGATTCGCAGCGAGATAGCGGACGGTCGATTCGAGCGACGCCTTCGCGACGCCCATCACGTTGTAGCCCTCGACGGCCTTCGTTGCGCCGAGGTAGGTGAGCGCGAGGATCGAGCCGCCGCCGGATGTCTCGAACAACGGCATCGCCGCGCGGCTCAGCGCCACGAGCGAGTACGCCGAGATGTCGTGCGAGATGCGGAAGCCGTCGCGCGACGTGTTGATGAACTCGCCCTCGAGCTCTTCCTTCGGCGCGAACGCGACCGAATGCAGCAGGGCATCGAGACGGCCGAACCTCTCGCCGAACTCGCGGAAGACCGTATCGATCTCTTCGTCTTTGGTCACGTCGCACGGCATCACGACGGCATTTGGAATCGCGGACGTCAGCTCGTCGACGTTGTCTTTGAGGCGCTCGCCCTGATACGTGAACGCGAGCTGCATCCCTTCGCGCGCAAGTGCCTGCGCGATCGCCCATGCGATCGAGCGCTTGTTCGCGACGCCGAAAACGATCCCGGTTTTTCCGTCCAGCATTCCCATGCGCGGGATGATATCAGCGCGCGTGTTTGGCGACTTCCGCGCTCATCCGGCCGGTGATCATCTTCCAGACCATTACGTAATCCGCGGCCAGCGAATAGAACGGGTGCCCGAACGTCGCGGGCTTGTTGTGCTCGACGAAGAAGTGGCCGTACCACGCGAACGCGTAGCCCACGATCGGCGCGGCGAGGAAGAACCACGGATTGACCGTGATGCCGAGGGCGATGCAGGCGAGCGCGAGCAGTGAGCCGATGAAGTGAATGATGCGTGTGCCGGACTTCGAATGCGCGCGCACGTAAAAGGGCCAGAAGTCGGCGAACGAGCTGATCCGCGTGTCTGCCATGGGCTCGATTCTCGCACGATCAAACTGCGCTATGGCGCAGGATTTCGAACAGCTTCTCAAAGACGTATTCGGCGAACCGCTCAACAAACTCTCGCAGTTCCAGTCGGACCAGGTCGCGAAACTCACCAGCCGTCTGCAGGAGATCGCGCGTGACGCGGTCAAAGACGAGATGACGAAACTGCAGCAGGAAGTCGCCGAGCTGCGCAGGCGCATCGCGCGACTCGAAGCGGAGCGCGCGCAGGCCGCGGCCGATTCTCTCGAAGCCTCGTTCTGATCGGTGACGGTACGTGGGACCAGTCCGCGTTCCCGCCCCTGACCTCGTACGCATCCGCCCGCGGCCGTCGATCGAATACATCAGCCGCGGACGGAGCGTCTTCGCCACGACGGTCCACGGACTGATCGAAGGCGGCACCGACGAAGGCTTCTTCGTCCACGAGACGCGACTCCTCTCGCGCTGGCGCTACGCGATCGATGGCAAAGCGCCGATGCCGAACGCGTCGTCAATCATCCGGCAGAATCACTGGCTCGGCTACTTCGTCGCACCTGCGCCGGGCGTGCATGCGCCGGAGCAGGACAAAGGCAGCGGGCAGGTCCCGAACGAGTCGCGCATCACGCTCGAACTGGCCGTCACGCGACTCGTGGACGACGGGCTGCACGAAGACATCGACCTCACGAACTACACGACCGAGCCGACATCGTTCGTCTTCACGATCGAGCTCGATGCGGACTTTGCCGATCAAGTCGATCGTCGCGACGAACCGTATGGCGAACGACAACTGCGCTGGGACGCAGTCGCGCAGAAACTCACGTTCGACTTCGTCGCGACACACAACGACGCGACCTTGCATCGCGGTGTGGAGCTCGCGCTCAGCCGCGCTTCGTCGCACGCGTCGTGGGGCGATGGGCGGCTTTCGTTCGAAGTCACGCTCGCGCCGAAAGAGCAATGGCATGCGTGTGTGTGCGTCACGCCGCTCATCGACGGACATCGGCTCGTCGCGCCGCCGTACTGCTACGCCGCGGGCGGCGAAGATGCGCCGCACGAGCAGGCGATCCGCATCTTCTACGAAGAAACCACGAAGCTCGAAACGTCGGACGCCGGACTTGAAGCGGAAGTGCACGCGACGGTCGAACAGGCGCGCGCCGATCTCGCCGCTCTGCGTTTGTTCGATCTCGATCACGATCCGCGCGCGTGGACCGTCGCAGCGGGACTGCCGATGTACGTCGCACTCTTCGGCCGCGACACGCTGACGACCGGCTGGCAATCCGGGATTCTCGGACCGGAGATCATGACCGGCACGCTGCACGAGCTCGCGCGATTGCAGGGCACGCGCGTCGATGACTGGCGCGACGAGCAGCCCGGCAAGATGCTGCACGAAGTCCACACCGGACCAATGGCGATGCTCGGCTATCACCCGCGCGGCCGCAGCTACAGCTCGATCACGACGTCCGGCCTGTACGCGTTCATCGTCGCGGAGCTGTGGCACTGGACGGGCGACAAGGACCTCGTGCGGCCGTTCATCGAGCCCGCGTTGCGCGCGCTGCAATGGCTCGATCGCTACGGCGACATCGACGGCGACGGCTTCTACGAATACCTCTCGCACTCGCCGATGGGGCCGCGTCATCAGGCGTGGAAGGATTCACCCGACGCGATCGTGTACGAAGACGGCGCGCTCGTCGATCCGCCGATCGCGACGTGCGAGGAGCAGGCGTTCGTGCACATCGCGAAACTCCACCTCGCCGAAACGCTCTGGTTCCTCGGCGAACACGATCTCTCGCGCAAGCTCTATCGCGAAGCGGAGGAACTGAAGAAGCGCTTCAACGACGCGTTCTGGATGGAGGACGAAGGCTTCTACGCGCTCGCACTCGATGCGAACAAACGGCAGGTGCGTTCGATCTCCTCGAATCCCGGACACTGCATCGCCGCGGCGATCGCGGATGCATCACTCGTCGAGCGCACGGCCGATCGTCTGTTCGCGCCGGATTTGTTCAGCGGCTGGGGCATTCGCACGCTCTCGTCGAATCATCCGCGCTACAACCCCTACAGCTATCACCTCGGCTCGATCTGGCCCGTCGAGCAGGGAACGTTCGCGCTCGGACTGTGGCGCTACGGTCTGCACGATCGCGTGCAGCAACTCGCGCGCGCGCAGTTCGACGCTGCGGCGATGTTCGAGTATCACCGCCTGCCCGAATTGTTCGGCGGACATCCGCGCGACGATCAACATCCGTTTCCCGGCAACTATCCGAACGCGAATCCGCTGCAGGCGTGGTCGTCGTCATCGGTGTTCATGCAGCTTCAGGCAATGCTCGGGCTTTATCCGTACGCGCCGATGAAGATGCTCGTCGTCGATCCGCATCTGCCGGAGTGGTTGCCCGAGATCACCGTGCGCGATCTGCGCGTCGGCAAAGCGCGCGTGACGATTCGCTTTCGCCGCGGACGCAGCGGTCGCACGAGCTATCGCATCCTCGCGCAAACCGGAACGCTGCACGTCGTGCGACAGGCGACGCCGTGGTCGCTCACCACGCAACCGGCGGAGCGTCTGCGCGACGCGCTCGAAAGTCTGTTGCCGCGACATTGATGAATGAAGGAGAGAACGTGACTCAGGACTCGCGCGTCGTCGTCATCACCGGAGCATCGGCAGGAGTGGGACGCGCGACTGCGCGCGTGTTCGCTGCGCGCGGTGCTCGCATCGGATTGATCGCGCGCAACGCGGATGCACTCGAAGCTGCGCGCAAAGAAGTCGAGGCGCGCGGCGGACAAGCCGTCGTCGCGATCGCGGACGTCGCGGATGCGGATGCAGTCGAACGTGCGGCGCAAACGATCGAAGACGCGTTCGGCCGTATCGACGTCTGGATCAACAACGCGATGACGTCCGTTCTCGGGCCCGTCGACACGATCACGCCCGACGAGTTTCGCCGCGTCACCGAAGTCACGTACCTCGGCGTCGTGCACGGCACGCTCGCAGCGCTGCGTCGCATGAAGCCGCGCAACGAAGGCGTGATCCTGCAACTCGGCTCGACGCTCGCGTATCGCGGGATTCCGCTGCAGGCTCCGTACTGCGCGGCGAAGCACGCGATTCAGGGATTTCACGACGCGCTGCGTTCGGAGCTGCTGCACGATCGCAGCAACGTCCGCGTGTGCATGGTCAACCTGCCCGCGGTGAACACACCGCAGTTTCGCTGGATCCGCAATCACATGCCGTTCAAGGCGAAGCCGTTCGGCACGGTGTTCGAGCCCGAGGTTGCGGCGCGCGCGCTCGTGTGGGCCTCGGAGCATCCGCGACGCGAGCTGAATGTCGGATGGGGAACGACGCAGGCGATCATCGCAAACGCCTTCGCACCCGGACTCCTCGATCACTACCTCGCCCGCATCGGCTTCAAGAATCAGCAAAGCGACGAGCCCGAGGAACCAGGACGTCGCGACAACCTCCACGCGCCGCTGCCCGGCGACGCCGGCGCGCACGGCGTGTTCAGCGATCAGGCAAAGAGCGTGAGTCCGCAGTTGCTCGCGAACACACATCGCGGCGCGATCGGCGCGGCCATCGCGGTGATTGCGATTGCGTCGCTCATCAAAATGCGTAGCCGAGGGTGATGAAGTACTGGAAGCGGTCTTCCCACTCGTACGAGCGCAGCGGCATCGCGAGGTCGATGCGCAGCGGGCCGACGGGCGAGAGATAGCGGAAGCCGATTCCGCCGCCGTAGCGCAGTTGATCGAGTTTGATCTTGCTGCCCGCGAACACGTTGCCGACATCCGCGAACACCGCGCCGCCCACCGGTCCGAAAATCGGGAAGCGATACTCCGCATTCGCAAGCAACAACGAATTACCGCCGAGCGGCAGCACGCGTCCGTCCGCGGTGCGAATGAGCGTTGGCTCGCAGTCGACCGGTTCGCGCGGATCCTCGCAGACGTTGCCGAGTCGATCGAGTGCGAAGGCGCGGTGTGTCGTTTCGCCGCCGGCGGTGAAGCGTTCGGAGAGCGGCACGCCGAGGAGCTCATCGCTGTCTTCGCGTTTCGCGTACGGCTGGATGAATCCGATGCGGCCGGACAGCGCGAGTACTTGCGTCTCGCCGATCGGCAGATAGAACGCGCCCTGCAAATACTCCTTCAGGAATCCCGCCTTCGCGGAGAAGACCGGGAACGCGTACTCGACCGACGCGCTCGTGAAGAAGCCGCGATGCGGATCGATGATGTCGTCGCGACGATCCCAGAAGAACGTCGGCGTGATGCTCGAGATCTGAATGTCGCGCAGCTCGGGATCGAGATTCAGTTCAGGATCGAGCGGCACGTCGCTCGCGAGCTGCTTGCAGATCTCGCCGCCTTCGCACTGCGAGATCTTGTATTCGTAGCGCAGCGACCAACGCGTTTGCAGTCGCGAGACCTTCGTCGCTTCGATCGACGTGCCGCGCTGCAGGATCTGAATGCCGGGCCGCGTCTGATCGTCGGACTGGAAGATCTGCAACTGCACGGGGACGTTCCAACGCGAGATGAACGGCTCGCGATACGTGAGGAACGCTTCCTGTTCTTCGCGGCCGCCGACGAGCTCGAGGCCGAGGTAGCGGCCGGTGCCGAAGAGATTGCGATGCGCGGCGGCGATCGTGACGCGCTCGTGGATCTCCATCCCGCCGTTGTTCTCGGTCGGATTGTCGGGGTTCGTCGGATCGGGCGTGGTCGTGCCGGTCTGATCGCCGCGCGTCGCGCGCAGACCGATTGCGCCAGTCAGCGTGAGGTTCTTGCCTTCTTCGACCGTGATCGCGATGTCGCGATCGCTCACCGACGTGCCGGCCTGCTCGGGCTGCACTTCGACGCGCTGGAAAATGCCGAGGCGATAGAGATCGCGTTGCGCCTCGAGCATGCTCGTGTAGCTGAACGGATCGCCCGGCTTGATGCCGGCCTTGCGCAGCACGACGTCGCGATCCGTGTACGTGTTGCCGCGCACCGTCACTTCGTCGACGCTCACGTGCGGCCCTTCGCTGACGACGTACGTCACCGACGCCTTCGTCTTGTCGTCGCTCACCACGACGCGCGGCGTGACCTGCACTTCCGTGTGTCCGGAGTTCGCGTAGTACGTCTGCAGCATCACGACGTCGTCGTGCAGCAGTTGCGGGTTGAACGGCTTCCCGCTTTCGAGTTGCTGGCGCGGCACGTCCTGATGTTCGGAAACGCCTTCGAGCTTCACGTCCGCGACGAGCGTCTGCGGACCTTCGTTGATCGGGAACGTCACGCTCATCGTGCCGATCGCATCATTCGTCACGACCACCGGCGTCCCCACCGTCGCCTCGGAGAATCCCTCGAGGCGGTAGTACGACTCGATGTTGTCGCGATCGTCGCTGATCTGCTCGCGCGTCACGCCCGTCGGACGGCGGAACAGCGACGCGAGCACGCGTTTGAATCCGCCGCGCGGCGTCGTCGCGACGAGCTTGTGCAGGTCCTTCTCGCGCACGTTGATGTTGCCGGTGAATTGCACGTCGGCGAGTCGGAAGCTCGGTCCGGGGCTGACGTGGAACGTCGTCGTCCAGACGTTGTTCGCGAGCTCGCTCTCCGTGTCGACCGCGGCGAGGTAATGACCGCGCTGCTGCAGTCCGCGCACGATGTTGTCTGCGGCCTGATCTACCGCGTCTTCGCTGTACTCCTGATTGCGCGCGAACGGCAGCCACTTGCGCACCTGCGAGCGTGGCACGCCCGCGACGTCGACCTTCACGATCGGTCCGGCCGTCGCGCGATAACGCAGCGTCACGCCGTGCGTCGTCTCATCGTATGTGTGCCCAAGGAATTCGACGCGCGCGCGGCGATGGTCGCGGCGCACGAAGAAGTTCTGCATGCGATTCGCGTCTTCGCGCGCTTCGGCGATGCGGAACGATTTCCCCTCGCGGCGCCGCATGCTCTTCAGCACTTCCGCGGGCGCGAACGGCGCGGTGTTTCCTTCGAGGATCACGCTCGTGATCGTCGCGAGCGGTCCGGGCGTCGTGTAGAAGCGAACGTCCGCGGTGTTACGCGCGCGGTCGAAGTTCGTTTCGGGATCGACCGTCGCTTCGAGATAGCCGGCCTGTTCGAGCTCTTTCTGAATCGCGGTCGCGCTGTCGTCGACGTCGTCGAGGGAGAGGATCTCGCCGGTGCGAACCGTGAGCTCGCGTTGCGCGCGCGTGCGATCGCCGCGGTCGATCCCGTCGATCGCGATCTCGCCGATGCGGTAGTGCAGGAAGAGCGAGAACGTCATCACGATCCCGCCTTCGCCCGGCGCGGCGTCGACGCGGATGTCGCGGAAGTTGCCGGTCGCGAAGAGATTCTTGATCGACGACTGCAGCTCGCGAATCGTCACCGGCTGTCCGGGTCGCAACGTCACTTCCTGCGCGAGCGTCGACGTGTCGAAGCCCGCATCGGCGCGGAAGTGAATCTGCGCGATCGGTTGATTGTCCGCGGCGCGCGTGTTCACGGCCGTCACTGCGGGCGCGCGCGGCGTCGCGGGAACCGGCGTTGACTCTTCGCCTTGCGGACGCATCACCGCGGACTCCGCGATGTTGCGCAGCTCGTCGTTGCGGAACTCCCAGTGCGCGTCGTAGCGGCGGCGGAAGCGCGCGTCGATGCGGTACTCGTCCGCTTCGTCGCGCGTGAGCTGCACGGTCCAACTCGGATTGACGAGCCACTCGATGACCTGCTTGCTCTGGTTGTCGTCGAGGTTGTAGACGATGAGGAAGCGCACCTTGTTCGACAGCCGCTTCTCGAACGTCACGCGCGGACCGGCGCCGGTGCCGGTGTCGAGCGTGCCCGGGTCGTACGCGAACGAGTCGACGAACGGGAAGACGCGCGAGCCGATCAGCGAGCCGATGCTCTGGTACAGCAGCGATTGTCCGTACGCGCCGAGGCCGGCGGTTTGCGCGCCGTTCGTCGTGCTGCCGCCGATGCCGCCGAAGCCGAGAATCGAGAACAGCGTGATGTCGGACGCGGGCGGATCGCTGGTGATCGTCGGCGTGAGGCGATCGAGCGTGCCGGTGAGATTGACGGTGACTTCGTACGGCCCGCCTTCCGTTTCGGACGCGCCGAAGCCGGAGACCGTGCCTTCGATCGTGACGTCGAAGAACGGATCGATGCGAAACGGATTCTGGAACGCGATCGTGCCACGCGCCACGCGATAGTCGACGTTCTGGATGCGCACCGAGCCGCCTTCGTCGAGCGTCACTTCGCCGAGGATCACGGGATTCGCGACCGTGCCGGTGACGTCGAGCGTGGCGCTGCCGGTGACGTCGGCGATGTTGTTGCGCACCGCGAGCGTCTCCGGCGCGGTGAGATGAATGTTGAGACCGACGCGATCCTGCCAGGTCGCGGTGCTCACCGTCGTCACGCGGCTGCGCGCGAGCAGGATGTCGAGCAGCATCTGCTGGAAGTCGAAGTCGCGGAAGTAGAGCGCGCGCGTGACGTCGATGTCGCCCTGCAGCATCGCGCGATCGAGTCCGCCGTTGAGCAGCAGCGTGAAGTTGCTTTCGAGTGACAGGCCTTCATACGCGCGCAGCGAAACGCCGGTGCCTTGCAGCGTGATGCGCACCGTGCTCGGCGTGAGTCCCTGCACGTTGATCACGCCTCCGACGACGACCTGCCCGCCGCCGACCGTCGCGCGGATCGATTCGATCTCGATGCGATCACCGCGGAAGCGCAGCGTGCCGTTGATGTCGTCGATGAGCTGGGGGAATCCGGCGAACTTCACTTCCGCGTCGACCAGCTCCGCGGTGCCGACGATGTTCGGATCGCTCATCGTCCCGCCGACGCTGATCGCGACGTCGGTGTGTCCTTCGGCGCGCAGGTCGCTCACGAAGAGTTGCAGCAGCGCCGCTTCGACGCGGCCGCGCACGTCGATGTCGAGCCGTTTCGCGCCGCTGATCTCCGCGAAGCCCGTGACCGTGAACACCGACTCCGCCGCGCGCAGCGCGAACGAGTCGATCTCGACGCGGCCGTTGCGCAGCGTGATGCGCAGCGGCTCCGGCGTCGTGAAGTCCTGATCGGCGAACTTGAGATTGAAGACCGGTGCGGTCGCTTCGACGACGAGCGCTTCGATCGGCGACAAGCGTCCGCCGAGCTTCATGTCGATCACGAGATTGCCCGCGGCCGGGAGCGATGCGGTCATCGGCGAGAGCGCGACTGCGCGCGCGACGTCGCTGATCGTCACGCGCACCGTGCCGTCGACGGCCATGTTCTCGCCGACCGCGCCTTCGCCTTCGATCGTGACGATGTCCGCGATCGCGCCGCGCACGATGAGGCGTCCGTTGCGAATCGCGATGTAGATCGACGGCGGCGCGGAGCCCTCGGGCAGTTGCAGACCGCGCAACGTCGCGCCTTGCAGCGTCGCCTCGAGCACGAGCTCCGGTTGCGTGAACGTGCCTGCGCCGGTGGAGCTCAGCGTGATCGTGCCGCCGAGCAGGTCGCGCAGACCTTCGAGCAGTTTGAACTTCGAGAGATCGAGCGAGCCCGATGCGATCGTGTAGCTGAAGCGCTCGTTCGCGAGATCGACTTCCGCTTCGCCGCGCACTTCGCCCGCGGCCGTGCGCACGAGGACGTTCGTCGCGCGCATCCGGCCTTGCGTGAACACCAGGTCCGCGGATGCGAGGTCGATCGGCTCGCCCTGGATCGCGCCGTTGCGAATCGCGACGCTGCCGCTGCCTTCGAGCGACTCCTTGCGACCGGCAATTTTCAATTTGCCGGTTAGATCGCCCGTGACCGGGATGTTCGCGAAGTCGAGGAACTTCGCGATGTCGGCGACCGGGAAGTTCGTCGCCGCGATGTCGAGATCGAATGCGACGTTGCCTTCGCCCGGCAGCCAGTTGACGGTGCCGTTCAATGCGAGCGTCGCGTCGGCGCGGCGAATGACGGTGTTGACGAAGGTCGCGCGTCCGCTTTCGCCGGTGCCGGTGACGAGCAGCTTGCCGGTCGCGAGTCCGTCGCCGATCTGCAAGTCGAGACCGACCGCGTCGATCGCGCGTTGTGCGGGATAGCCGTTCGCGTCGACGGCGATGTCGAAGCGCGGCTCGCCGTTGTCGGGGAACTCGATCGTGCCGTTGAGTGCGAGCCGTCCTGCGCCGTCGTTGAAGATCGCGCGATCGAACGTGAGCGTCGAACGATTGCCGTCGTAGCGCAGATCGATGGTCGCGTCGCCGAGCGCGACGTTGCTGTACTGCACGCCGGTGCCGGCGATGTTCGCGACGACGAGCGGCTTCTCGATCGGACCTTTGACGGTGCCGTTGATCGTGCCGGCGCCGCCGAGTCCGAGCAGTTCGTAGTCGGTCTTGTCGGCGGAGATTGCGAAGTTGTAGCCGATGCGATCGAGCTCCGCGAAGTCGCTGCTGCGGATCGCCATGCGCATGTCGGTGTTGAGATCTTCGATGCGCAGTGAGCCGGTGAGACTCACGTGCGACGCATCGGTGTCGAGCTCCATGCTGCGGAACGTCACCGTGCCTTTGTTGAGTGCGAAGTCGGTCGTGCCGGAGATTGGAATCGGATACTTCGCGCGCGAGAACGCGACGGCGTTCTTCGCCAGCTTCGCGGTGCCTTCGCCTTTGCCGCCGAGGATGTCGTCTTTGTTCCACTGATACTCGAGGGAGCCTGTCGCGGCGGCGCGGAGTCCGGTGTTCTCGACCGTCCAGTCGCTGAAGAGTTGTTCGATCGAGATGCCGTCGTATTGCAGGTCGACGCTCATCGGATACGGCTCGGCGTACGTGCTGAGGAAGTAGTGCGCGCCGATCGTGCCGCCGCCGTAGCCGGCGCGTTGCACATCGATCGTGAGGTTGTTGCCCGTGACGTTCAGCGTGCCGCGCGCGTTCGCGAGCTCGTACGCGTCGGCGACGATCTTCGGCGACGTCCAGCCGCCGGTGAGCGTGAACTCGCCCGCTTTGCCTTTCAGTCGCGAGTCGAGCACGAACAACCCGTCGAGCGTCTGCTCGACTTTGAAGATCTCTTTCACGCGCGGCAGTGCGACGCGTGCTTGGAGCTTGAGGTCGTACGCGGCTTCGGTGAGCGGATCGAGCATGCCGGAGAGGAACGCTTCGATGCCGCGTCCGCGCAATGCGATCGATCGCAGCGCGAGCTTGCCGGGCGTGTAGCGGAAGCCGCCGTGCATCGTGACGTCGAACGGCACGTAGTCCTGAATGCGCACGCGCACGAGCGAGCTGTCCATCAGCCCTTCGTACAAACCTTCCGCTTCGGTGACGCTGACCGTCGACTCGACGTGCTGCGCGATCGCGGCGATGTCGTGTTTCTGGTCGTAGAACGTGAACGCGCTGTCCTTGATGAACAGCTTGCCGATGTCGACGTGCACGATCTGGAAGCTGCGCTTCGGGCCGGTCTTCCACTTCGGGAAGTTATGCGTGCCGTCGTTGAAGACTTCGTAGAAGAGTTGCGCACCGCGCACGTCGACGCGATCGACGCTGAGGTTGCGGCCCCAGAACGATTGCACGCCGCCGGTGATCTTCACTTCGCGCACGAGTGCGAAGTCGCGCGACGTCGCGCGCGGATCGTTCGCGATGCGCAGGTTGCGGATGGTGATGCTCTGCGGACGATTGCGATTGAACTCGACGCTTTCGATCGTGACGTCGCGCCCGAGATGCGATTCGAGATTGGCTTCGATCTTCTTGCGCACGTAGTCCGCGAAGTTCGAGGAGCCGAGGAGCCACCAGCCGCCGCCGATGACGATGAGCAGCAGCACGAAGACGCCGACGAAGAATCGCAGCAGACGTCCGAGGCAGCCCCACATCGGCCCGCGGCGCTGGCGTTCGCGCGCGGAGCGATGCCTGCCGCCGGAAGGTGGCGGAAGGAGTGGATCTGCCGGGTCGTTGACGTTCATCGCGTCGGGCGCGCTAACCGTGGCGTCTGCTTGCTAATCGCGGGCCACCAGAAAGAGGTCGCGGAGGTTGTTCCCCGCAGCCGCAATCATAATCGGCTCACCGACTTGCGAGGCGATCGAGAATGAGTCGGACCGGTCCAGCGCACGCTGCCATTCGTCCGATGCGCCGAACGGCGCGCGCGGCGGAAGATAAATCCCTGCCACTCCCGAATTTCCGTCGACGCCGTCGCTGCTCGCGAACAGGGCCTCGCAACGCGAATGCATCGCGAATCGCACCGCGAGCTCGCTGCAGCGGCCGCCCTTGCCGTCGCCGCGAATCGTCACGGTTGGTTCACCGCCGGCGACGAGGATCTGTCCGGATGCGAGTCCTTCCGACGCACGTGCGAGTCGTTGCGCCGCGTCCTCGACGTCGGACTCGAGTTGCTCTTCGATGACGACTGCGCGATCGCCGATGAGTCGCGCGGCGGTGTGCACGAGCGTCGTGTTGTCGGCGATGAGGATGTCGGGACGCGCCGGTCCGGATGCGACGTCGGCGAGCGCATTCGTGGAGACGTCGGAGTAGACGAGCGTGATCGCGCGGCCGCGGACGCGTGCGCCGAGGCGGCCGCCTTTGATCGCGGAGACCTTGCGGCGTTCGGCATTGATCGCGCCGATGGTCATGCCGCTCGCGATCAGTCGCGCGTTGAGTGTCGCGACTTCGTCTTCCGTGTGCGGCGGCAGCGGCACTTCGACGCACGCGGAGCCGCCGCCGGAAATCAGGAAGAGGATGTCGTCGTGCGCGTCGACGAATGCGAGCAGCGCGCGTCCGGCGTCGAAGCTCGCGCGGGTCATGTGCGGATGTCCGCCGATGTGAACCTCCGCGCGTGTCGCGGGCAGGCGATAGCCGTCGGGGATCGCGACGAATGCGTTCGCGATGTCGTGCACGCGCGCGACGCCGTCGATGAGCGCGCCCGCGCACTTGCCGATCGCGACGACGTTGCGCGGCATCGACGCGTCGATGTGCGATTGCACCAGCACCTCGGGTGCGCATCGCGCGAGCGACGTGAGATAGATCTCTTTCAGATCCACGGCGACACAGTATCCTCGTGCCCGTGCGGCGGCGACGTCATCTTCGAACGCGAGTCCTGCTCCTGACCGGAGCGTTCACGCTCGTGCTTTTCGGCATCACGTTCGGCATGAGCTGGCGTGCGCGCGTCGCGCAGGAGCGCTGGACGCGGCTCATCGCCGTCGAGTCGAAAGCAGTGGGCGCGCTCGAAGAGCTGGTCCGCGCGCAGAACGCGTTCTATTCGCGCTTCACCACCGGCCAGGAATCGCCGCGCCGCTATCGCGTGGTCGCGCAGTTGCTCGATGACGAGTCGCTGTCGCGCATCGACGTCGCGCGGTTGCGCGGACGCGTGAAGGCGTTCCGCACGATCCTGCATGATCCCGCGCCGCGCGCCGAGGATCTCGAGGCGACGTCGAACGCAATCATCGAAGAGGCGCAGTCGGTGATCGCCGCGCGCAAGGACGAGATCGCGCAGCAGTTGCCCGCGCTCGAGCGCGAGACGAAGTGGATGATGTCGAGCGGACTCGCGGTCGCGTGGATTCTCGCGCTGCTGTCGTTCGCCGCGGTGCAGACGACGCTGCGCAAAGTGGTGAAGCCGATCGAGGAATTGTCGGCGGCGGCGGATCGCGTCGCGGCGGGTGACATCTCGGCGCGCGCGCCGGTCGGCGGCGATCACGAGATCGCGACGCTCGGGATTGCATTCAATCGGATGGCCGACGAGTTGCGCGCGCGAGCCCGCACCGACGAGCTCACGGCGCTGCCGAACTTCCGCGCGTTTCGCGAGCGCATCGACGCGGAGATCGAACGCGCCGATCGCTATCCGGCGTCGTTCGGCGTGCTGGTGCTCGACCTCGACAAATTCAAAACGTACAACGACTCGTTCGGACATCTCGCGGGCAACGACGCGCTGAAGCGCGTGTCGCTGACGATTCGCGAGACGGTGCGCACGGTTGATTTTCCGGCGCGCTACGGCGGCGAGGAGTTCGCGGTGATCCTGCCGCAAGTCGACCCGCCGTCGTTGTCCGCGATCGCGGAGCGCATCCGTGCGAATGTCGAGGCGTTGCCCGCGCCACCGGACGGCTCGACGCTGACGTTGAGCATTGGCGCGGCGATCTTCCCGGTCGACGGCGCGACGGCGGAGGCGTTGTTCGAGAAGGCGGATCAGCGGTTGTACGAGGCGAAGAAAGCGGGACGGAATCGCGTGGTGATCGGCACGCCGGTCGCGGCGCCGGTCACGCTTCCATCTGCGAAATCAGCTTCTCGACGACGCGCGTAACGGTCTGCACGTCGCGCTCGGAGACGTCGCCGGTCGCGAGGGATTTCACCCACTCGTCATACGCGGGACGTGCTTTGTCGACGAGTGTGCGTCCGCGCCGGGTCAGCGCGACACGCGACGATCGGAGGTCGTCCGGATCGCCATGCCGCTCGGCCACGCCCAACTGTTCGAGTCGCGCGATCATGCCGGTCATGTTCTGCTTCGTGACTGCGAGGCGCTTCGCCAACGCGACGAGCGTCACCGGCGCGTCTTCATCCGCGAGCGCGGAGAGCACGAGCCACTGCTGCGGCGTGACTTTGGACTTTTCGAAGACCGGCGCCAGCCGGCGAATCAAAAGATTCGCAAGCTGAATGACGCCCGTGACCAGGTCGCGTTCCCCCGCCATGATGTGGTCAACATCTTGACGGTACTGGCCGCTTGTGTCAATCGCCGCAGAGGCCTGTGACTAGCCGTTCATCGACATGACGGATAGACGCATATGTGTCTAGTGGTAAGGAAGGCGTGGTATTTTTCTTCGGCACGCCACTCCAAGTACGAGCCGGTTGAACCCCGTCCGGTACTTGCTGAGTGGAGGCGATGTTCGATGAGTCTGAACGTGACGCTGTTTGGCGTGATGTCTTCACGCCGGATGGTCCTACACACGTCTGTGCGAACGGCACGCACGTGGCCTGTCGCTTGGGTGGTTTTCACGGTGATTTGTGCAGGCGCCGCATTCGCGCAGCCGGCAAGGTTGGACAAGGTTCCTGGAGACGATCGTGTGATCGAGATGCCTTCCTCCCGAGGGCCCATTCACGTTCTGGCGCGCGAGCCGGAATACGATCGGTCCGTGAGCGCGCGTTTCGCGCTCAATCCTGTTGTCACAATGGTCAGCGCATGTGACAACGGCTGCTATTGCATCACCTGGATCAGCGGCTCCTCGGCATGGGTCGAAGTCCGATGTCCAACCGACGGTATAGGACGGTCGGGTTGGAGCCATGACGGCGGACCCGCGGATGGCAGCTCGGGCACGTGGACTGGTGACGGACGGCAGATCACTGCGCCACAATCCCTGCCCGGAATGCCGCTTTCGGGAACCACGTACTCGAACTTCACCAATGCCAAAGGCCTCGCGACGACCAAGCTGCGTGGCACGTTGGTGGACACTCACGTGTACGAGCCCAACGCGTGCACGGAGCTGTTCGACAATTCACCGATGGAGATGCGTGGCATCGACGTATTGGCCACAATCATCTGGCGTGACGGGACCGGCGTGCGGGACGCAGACAACAATCTTGTGTGCTCCACTGCTGACGCGTGGACGATGATTCCGCCGGATGGTCAGCACGCGCGCGTCGTATTCATTTGTCCAAACAACTTCAATACTGGTGACCGAAACCGTCGAGCGGCCGTCATCATTCATGAGGCGCTCCATGTGGCTGGCCAGTTGGAAGACAAGACTGGAACGGTTGGCCCTGGCGATCCTCCGACGACCGGCCAGATTTCCGCAAACGTGAAGGCCGCTTGCAGTCTGTAGGACCATGTTGAAAGGATTGAACGTCATGAGAAGAGCATCCTTGTCATTGCTGATGATCGTCCTGGTGACGCCAAGCTATCGCGCGGTCCTGGCCTCCGATGCGGACACCTGCCGAAAACTTCTCAGCATTGAACGCGCGGTCGAAGACGACAACGGCGACAGTGCGCGTGCCGCGGAACGAGCGTATGTGGACTGTCGCAGCGAGAAGTTGCCGCTCGACATCAGGATTGCGGCCTACATGCGGTATGGCGATGCGAAAGTCAGCGCCGGTGAGACTCTGGCTGCGGTCGATGTTTATCGCGACGCGCTAGTGGTTTTGGACACGATGAAACGGCCGCCTGTCGAATTGACTCTGAATGTCCTCGACCGGCTCTCTCAGATCGAGAATGACGCGCGACGTCGCGTCGACGCTACGTCGCACGCAAAACGCGCCGCCGATCTTCGCATCGCACAATACGGCGCCACCTCGGAAGAAGCCGCAATCGGTCTGGCGCGGCTGGGCGTCGCGTATGTGGTGCTAAAAGACTTTTCACGCGCCGAGCGTCAGATCGACGACGCTGTTCGGATCGCGAGCCTCGTGTGTGGGCCAACCTGCGACGCGCTGGCAGAAGCGTATGCCGCAAAAGCGACGTGGTACGTCGATCAGGGCAACGCCGCCGAGGCAGAGCGATACGCAGAGTTGAGCGTCGCGGCGACTCCCGCGGAGCTGAGTCGCCAAGCTAAACACTGACTGGTGATTACAGCGCTGCTTTGAAAATCGCCTTGCCCGCGAAGGTGGCCGCGTCGCCGAGTTCTTCTTCGATGCGGAGGAGCTGGTTGTACTTTGCGATGCGGTCGCTGCGCGATGCCGAGCCGGTTTTGATCTGGCCGGCGTTCGTCGCGACCGCGAGGTCGGCGATGGTCGAGTCTTCGGTTTCGCCGGAGCGATGTGAGATGACCGAGCGGTAGCCCGCGCGTTTGCCCATCTCGATCGCTTCGAGCGTTTCGGTCAGCGTGCCGATCTGGTTGACCTTGATCAGGATCGCGTTGGCGATGCCGCGGTCGATGCCCTTCTTGAAGATCTCCGGGTTCGTGACGAACAGATCGTCGCCGACGAGCTGCGTGCCGCTGCCGAGGACGCCGGTGAGCGAGTCCCAGCCGTCCCAGTCGCCTTCGGACATGCCGTCTTCGATCGAGATGATCGGGTACTTCTTCCGCAGCTCGACGTAGTAGTCGACCATGTCGTCGCTCGAGCGATCC
>DASVNL010000158.1:0-14681 GCA_036383875.1 Thermoanaerobaculia bacterium | reverse complement strand
AAAGCGGGGCGTGAGAGACGACAGCAGCACGCGCGAGGCGCGTTACTTCTTCTCGTCTTCGGGCTTGCCCTTCTTGACGCTGAGCTCCGGCTCGGCGGCGCCTTCGGCCGTCGCTTCCGGAACCTCGGCGCGAGCATGCGTCACACCGACGACCACACGCTCCGGATCGTCCATGACCTTGACGCCTTCCGGCAGCTTGAGGTCCTTGACGCGGTAGTACTCGTGTCCGCCGAGGGGCGTGACGTCGACTTCGATCGAATCGGGGATCGAGGTCGGCAGCGTCTCGATGTGAAGCTCGCGCACCTGGAAGTCCAGGATGCCGCCCTCTTTCACACCGATCGCCGTGCCGTTGAGATGCACCGGCACCGTGACCTTGACCTTCTCGTCCATCACCACACGGACGAAGTCGATGTGCTCCATCTTGCGCGACATCGGATTGATCGTGATTTCCTTGATCATCGCGTGGCGCTGCTGATCCGTCCCCGCCATCTTGAGCAGGAACACCGAGCGGACGCCGTGCTCGCTCTTCTGAATGAGCTCGGACACCGACTTGCGGTCGACCGTGATCGCGACCGGCTCCTTGTGTCCGCCGTAAACCACCGCCGGGACTTTCCCGTCGCGGCGAAGCTTTTTCGCGATTTCTTTGCCGGTCTGCTCGCGGCGCGTGACTTCCAATGTGACTTCAGCCATGTGCTGACTCCTTTGACTAGTTAGCAGAACGCGGTAAATCTCTGATAACTGAGCGTTATTCCCGCGCGAGAGGCGGCGCTACATCTCGAAGAGGCTGCTGACCGAGTCCTCGTTGTGGATGCGCTTGATGGCCTCGCCGAGAAGCTGCGCGATCGAGAGGGTCTTCAGCTTCGAGCACTCCGCCTCTTTGTCCTGCGTCGGGATGCTGTTGGTCGTGATGACCTGGGTGAGATCCGACGCGTTGATGCGCTGAATCGCGGGGCCGGAAAGGACGGCATGCGTGCAGGCCGCCGAGATCGACGTGGCACCGGCGTTCCGCAGGGCCTGCGCCGAATGAATAAGCGTCCCTGCGGTGTCGATGATGTCGTCGACGATGAAGACGTTCCGCCCCTCGACCTCACCGATGATGTTCATCACCTCGGTCTGATTCTTCGCGAACCGCCGCTTGTCGATGATCGCCAGCGACGCGCCCAGGCGCTTGGCGTACGCACGCGCCCGCTCGACACCACCGGCATCGGGCGAGACGATGGTGAGGTTCTCGAGGTTCAGCGTCTTCAGATGGTTGACGATCACGGGCGCAGCGAAAAGGTGATCCACGGGGATGTTGAAGAAGCCCTGAATCTGCGCAGCATGCAGGTCGAGCGTGAGCACGCGCGCCGCACCAGCCTTGCTGATCAGATCGGCCGCGAGTTTCGCCGTAATCGGCACACGCGGCTTGTCTTTGCGATCCTGCCGGGCGTAGCCGTAGTACGGCAACACGGCCGTGATGCGATCCGCCGACGAGCGTTTGAACGCGTCGAGCATGATCAACAACTCCATCAGGTGATCGTTCACCGACGGCGGACACGTGGGCTGGATGACGAAGACGTCCGCACCGCGCACGTTCTCGTCGATCTGCACGTAATGCTCGCCATCCGAGAAGCTGTACAACGTGACATGACCCGGGGTCACGCCAAGGTGCGTACAGATCTCCTCGGTGAGCGAGGGATGGGAACGACCGGAGAAGACTTTGAGGTCCCGCAAGCGCGCGTGATTATAGCCACACGCGCCTGCGTTCGATCATTGGAAGTAGCCGGTGACGTCGACGATGAAGTGCACGGGGACGGATCCGCCGTTCATCAAGTTGAACGCGCCGCCGTTCATAGCGATCACGGTGTTGTTCGCACGGGTCTTGTTTGCGCGGTAGCTGACCGTGCTCACGCCTGGCCAGACGAAGCCTGCTTTGTACGCGGAGAGCCAGCCGGCCGATGACGGCGAGACCACCGTGATGTTCGACGTGATCGCCAGTGCGTCGGCGGAGATGCCGCAGACGCCGCTCGCGGTGATCTGGCGCGTGACGCCCGCGGCGAGGGTGCCGCCGGTGCTGCGCGAGTCGTAGATGCGGCACGGCGTGATGAGATAGAAGTTCGTGCCCGGCGGATTCGGATTCGGCTGCTGTTTGACGAGCACTTCGTAGCCGTTGATCGTGATGATCCCTTCGCGCGGATTCGACGACGGGTTCTCCGCAACCGTGAAGTACAACGTCGCGTTGCCCGCGCCGGTGTTGCCTTCGGGGAACGTGATCCACGTCCGATTCGACGTCGCGGTCCACGCGCAGCCGTTGCCGGAGTTGACCGTCAACGTTTGCGTCTCACCCGAGCCGAGAATGCTCGTGAACACGGCGGGCGTCGTCGAGACGGCGTGAATCGTCGAGTTGGCGACGACCGATCCGCCGAGGCGATCCGGACCGGCGGGCGCGTTGAACGTGATCACGAGATTGCGCGAGACGCCGGCCGTCGAGTACGTCTTCGTTCCGACGACGTCGAAGTGCCCCGCCGACGTTTGCACGACCTGCCCCGCCGTCGGATTCGTTCCGTCGCCCCACGAGATCGTCGCGTTGTAGTACGACGCCGCTTTCGTTTCATCGGGATCGACGAACGACGCGACGACGCCCGAGATCGCGCCGCTCGACGGCATGCAGAGCTGCTTCGCGATCGCGGTCATCGGCGCATCGAGATCGATGCGATAGAGCGAGCGCGTGTTCGCACCGGTGAACCAGAGCTTCCCGTCGGGACCGATCGTCAGACCACCCGCGAAATCGGGAAGCGCGTAAGCCGACTGCAGACCGTCGAGCGTCAGGCGCATCAGCGTCGATCCGTCGATCGCCCAGAGCGCGCCGTCCGGACCGACGATGCGCTCCGTTCCCGGCGATGAATAGTTGAACGTCGTCACCACGCCGGACGTGGTCATGGTGTGCGTCTTGAGAAACGTCGAGTACCAGAGCTTTCCGTCCGGACCGGCGACGAGCCCCTGCGGCTGAATCCCGCCCGACGGATAGTCGGTGATCACACCCGCGGGCGTGATGCGTCCGATCCGCGCCAGTTCGAATTCGATGAACCAGAGATTGCCGTCCGATCCGAGGACGAGCGACGTCGGCGCGGCTTCGGCGTTCGGCACGGTGAACTGCGTGAACACGCCGGCTGGCGTGAGTCGCACGATGCGATTCAGCTCGGGCAATGTGAACCAGAGATTGCCGTCCGAGCCGACTGCGATGCTGTCCGGTTCGCCGCCCGCCGTCGGGACGGTGAACTCCTGCAGCACGCCCGCCGCGTCGATGCGGCCGATGCGATCGCCATCCATTTCGACGAACCACGCCGCGCCATCCGGACCAATCACGATGTCGCTGGGCACGCTGTCTTCGACCGGCAAGTCGTACGCGATCGCCACGCCCGCCGTCGTCATGCGTCCGACCTGATTCTCTTCCGGAGCGGTGAACCAGAGCTCCGTCGCCGACGACGTGATCGAGACCGGCAGCATCGCGACGGGACGGAACAACCCTTCCTGGGTCGCGCCCGCATACGTGACCTTGCCGAGATACGCGAGCTCGCTCCCCCACCACACACCTGCCGCCGATGCGGACAACGGTCCGAGCGGAGCAGCGAGCGCGTTCACGGGATACGTCGATTCGACGGTGTTCGTCGACGTGTTGTATTTCTTGAGTGCAGGCGTGGCGTCGTACCACCACAAAAACCCATCGTCGCCGGTCGTGATGTCCCACACCGCGCCGCCGTTGATCGCGGCCGTGACGACGCCCGACGTCGTGACGTCTCGCACGCGGCCCGTGCTGGTCGTGAACCACAACTTGCCGCCCGGACCATTCGTGATGCGCACTGGAAACTCACCGCCGACGTTCTGCGGATAGTTCGTGATGACGCCGGCCGATGTGACGTTGCCGACAGAGTTGCCTTCTTCCGACGCGTACCAGACCTTGCCGTCGGGTCCCGACGCGAGGCCGGTCGCGAGGACGTTGAAGGTCTGGATCGTGCCGGTGCGCGAAACACGCACGAGCTGATTCTCGCGCGCGATCCACACGTGATCGTCGGGTCCGACGATCAGATCCTCGGCGTCGATCTCGTTCGCGCCCGCGAGGTCCCACTGCTGCTGGACGCCGGCTGCGGAAACGACCCCGACGCTGAACGCATCGACCCACCACACGCCGCCGTCGGTCGGATCGAGCGCGATGGCGTGCACATTCTCGAACGCGGGGACGTCGTGCACGGCGAGGATCGCGCCGCTGTTGTCGACCTTCGTGATGACCGGCGCGTCTTCGGGTGCGACCCACGCGTAGTCATCGGCCGCGGCGATGTCGACGATACCGAGGGGCACTGTGCGCGGAAGCGGGAACTGCTGAAAACCTCCGGCGAAAATAGGCAGAGAGACGAGGAGCGCGAAACCGCGAACAAGGATTGTTTTCATTGGGAGGACCCGGACCTAGAACCGCTGGAGGAACACGCGCGCATGCCGTTCGAATTCTTCCCACGCGACACCGAAGCGTCTTTCGTAAAAAAGAATCCCTTCATGCGGTCTCTGGCGGACGCGAGCGACGTCTGCGCGGCGCGACCACTCGCGCTGCCCCAGCAGCAACCGGATCAGTGCCGTCGGCAGAAGTCCGAGCCACGTCCTTCGCTGCGACTTATAAAAACGACACAACATCGCCACACGTAGTCCTTCGCCGACGGTGATGAAGCGTCCGGTCCAGGGACCGCCGACGTTCAACGGCTTCAGCGTTTGAAACAGCGGTCCGCGCAATTTGTAGCCTTGGTACAGCGGCAGCTCATACACGCGATCGAGCAAGCCGCGACGTTGCGCGAACGCGAGCGCGACGAGGTGCGACGCATCGTGATCGTGGTGTCCGCCTTCCCACGAGAGGCACCACACCTCGTCGACGTCCTCGGTCACGTACGCCTCCACCAGAGAGAGCGCGCGATCGAGATGCTCGACGAGTGCGCCATCCGGGATGTGATGCATCGACCCGAGGAAGTGCACGCGGGAGAGATCGACGCCGAGCTTGACGAAAACGCGACGACTCTCTTCGTCCCGCACGGACGATTCAACGCCGCGACCTTGCCCGTCGGTGAGGAACACGACCGTCACTTCCGCGCCGATGCGCAGCAGGTACGCGATCCGCGCGGCGGCCGCGATTTCATCGTCCTGATGAGCGAAGAGGAAGAGCGCGCGCATCCAAGTCGCGAATCCTAGCGGATGCCGAATCGCGACGGGGCACACCCTCTGCATCACGCTGACTGCCCGGCGATGACGATCGATCCCTCTCCCTTTGAACAATTCGCCGAAGCGGCGCGCCTGGTGTCGGCAGAGCTCGATCTCGAGCACGTCGTGCAGACGGTCACCGACGCCGCGACGAAGATGACGCACGCGCAGTTCGGCGCGTTCTTCTACAACGTCGTCGACAACGCCGGCGAGTCGTACACGCTCTACACGATCTCCGGCGTGCCCCGCGAGGCGTTCTCGAAGTTCCCGATGCCGCGCAACACCGCCGTGTTCGCGCCGACGTTCGACGGCACCGCCACCGTGCGCAGCAACGACATCCGGGCGGATCCGCGCTACGGCCACAACGCGCCGTATCACGGGATGCCGAAGGGACATCTGCCGGTCGTGAGTTATCTCGCCGTACCCGTCATCTCCCGCTCCGGCCAGGTCCTCGGCGGTCTGTTCTTCGGACACAGCGACGTCGGCGTCTTCTCCGAAAACGAAGAACGCATCGTCGAAGCACTCGCCGCGCAGGCCGCGGTCGCGATCGACAACGCGCGACTCTACGAGGCACTGCAACGCGAGCGTGCACGCTACAAGACGCTCGTCTTCGCCGCGCCGACGCGCCAGGCGTTGTGGGTCGCACGTCCTGGCGGCGAGATCTTCGACGACCTCCCCGGCTGGCGCGAGATCACGGGACAAACGCAGGAAGAAGTGCAGCACGGCGGCTGGATGAACGCGATTCATCCCGACGATCGCGTCCCGGCGCTGCGCGCGTGGCACGAGGCGATCGCGTCGCGAAAACCGTTCATGCGCGAGTACCGCGTGCGCATGATCGACGGCTCGTATCGCTGGTTCGCCGCGACGGGCGTGCCCGTGCTCGACGAAAAAGGCGAGCCACTCGAGTGGGTCGGAACTTCGATCGACGTGCACGATCGACGCACCGCTGAAGACAACCTGCGCTTTCTCGCGCGTGCGACCGATTTCCTCGCATCATCACTCGACTACGAGACGACGCTGAAGACCGTCGCGCAACTCGCCGTCCCGGAGTTCGCTGAGTGGTGCGCGGTCGACGTCGTCGACGAATCGGGCGAGACGCGACGGCTTGCCGTCGCGCATGCGGACCCGGCGAAGATCGAGTTCGCGCACGAGCTGCGCCGCCGCTATCCGCCGAACGTCGAGACGGACGCGGTCGGCCGGGTGATTCGCACGGGGAAAACGGACTGGATGGCCGAGATTCCGTTCGAGCTCATCGAGCGCGCCGCGCGCGATCCCGAACACCTCGAGATCATGCGCGCGCTCGGACTGCGCTCGTACGTGATCGCCCCGCTCCGCGCGTCGCACGGCCACGTCCTCGGCGCACTGACGTTCGTTCGCTCCGAGTCGCGCTTCTCCGACTCCGACGTTTCGTTCGCCGAAGAGCTTGCGCGTCGCGCGGCTGTCGCGATCGAGAACTCGCGACTCTACGGCGAAGCACGCGCCGCGAATCGCGCGAAAGACGACTTCCTCGCGACACTCTCACACGAGTTGCGCACGCCGATGACCGCCGTCCTCGGCTGGGCGCGCATGCTTCAGATGGGACTCTCGCCGTCCGAGTCGGTCGATGCCGTGAACGCGATCGAGAAGAGCGCGTCGGTGCAGATGCAGCTCATCGAAGACATCCTCGACATGTCGCGGATCATGGCCGGCAAGATGCACATCGATCGCGCGCCGGTCGATCTGCGCGAAGTCACCGAGGCTGCGCTCACGACGGTGCGGCCCGCGGCGGCGGCGAAAGAAATCGAGATCTTCACGAGCTATCCGCCGAGCGTTCCCCCGATCGCGGGCGACAGCGGACGTCTGCAGCAAGTCGTGTGGAACCTGCTCACCAACGCGATCAAATTCACGAATCGCGGCGGCACGGTGATGGTCCGCGTGTCGTGCACGCCGGACAGCGTTTCGATCGCAGTGAAGGACAGCGGGATCGGCATCGATCGCGACTTCCTCCCCCACGTCTTCGAGCGCTTCCGTCAACAGGACAGTTCGACCACACGCGCGCACGGCGGCATCGGACTCGGACTCGCGATCGTGCGTCACCTCGTCGAGTTGCACGGCGGACGCATCACGCCCGAGAGCGAAGGCCGCGGCCGCGGCGCGACATTCACCGTCGACTTTCACGCGCTCGCCGGACACGCCACCGATCGTGCCGTCGAGCATCGCACCGATGTGGAACTGCCGTCGCTCGCAGGGATGAACGTGCTCGTCGTCGACGACGAGAGCATGACGCGCGACGTCGTCACCGCGATCCTGCGACGCTGCGGCGCGGACGTGACGAGCGCGGACTCCGCGGGCGAGGCACGCGCACGCATGAGGGATCATCTTCCCGACGCGATCGTGTGCGACATCGCGATGCCCGGCGAAGACGGCTACGCGTTCGTGCGCGATGTGCGCGAGCGCAAACTCGACGTCCCGGTGATCGCGCTGACCGCGTTCGGACGTCCCGAAGATCGCGACCGCGCGCTGTCGCAGGGATTCGACGCGTTCCTCAAGAAGCCGGTCGATCCGCTCATCCTTGCGTCCACGTTGCGCGACATTGCGTAAACTCGGCGCATGACATCCAGCGTAGTCCCACCGCCGGCGCCGCGCCCGCGCCGCTTTCGCACGTTCGTCCTGACTCTCTTTCTTCTTGGCGCGGCGTTCGCGGCGGGCTACGTCCCGCAGTCCATCGAAGCAAAGCGCGCGAAGGAAACGCTCGCGAAGCTGGAGATGGATCATCAGCTCAGTGAGCTCCATCGCCGCCTCGGCGTCGCCAGTCACGAGGCGATGCGCAACAACTACGCGTCGGCCGCCGAGGCCGCCCGTGTGTTCTTCGAAGGCTGCAATGAGTTCGTGCAGAAGTATCCGCTCGAGAACGAGCCCCGCACGCGCAACACGCTGACGACATTCGCGGCGTCGCGCGACGCGGTGATGGCGCAACTCGCCGCGGGCGATCCGGCAGTGCGCGAGCAGCTCGCGCGCATGTTCCTCGGCATGGACGGCGTCGTCGCGCGACGCGAGTAGGTCGCGGCAGGCACACGTCCTGCTCAGCCTCCTTGCGTGGAAATCCGCTCGATCTCGCTCAATGCCGCGCTGCGCGTGGCCGCGGTCGTACTCGGACTGATCATCGCGCTGCGATTTCTCTGGATCGCCCGCGCGATTTTCATCGTCACGTTTCTCGGCGTGCTCCTCGGCCTCGCGGTCGCGCGCGCCGTCGACTTTCTCGAACGCTTCCACATCCGCCGCGGCTTCGGCGCGCCGATCGTGATTCTCGGCGGCGTCGGGATTCTGATCGCCATCGGCGCGTTCACTGCGCCGACGGTTCGCGAGCAAACACGCGAGTTGTCGCGCGAGCTGCCGAAGTCGGTAGAGGAGATCGATCGCTGGCTCGATCGCACACCCGCGAAAGCAATCCTCGGCAATCCGCAACAGAAGCAGACCGGCCAGGCAGGCGCAGGAATCACGGCGCAACTCGGACGTGAGATGCGCAGCGCGACGAAGTTCCTCTTCCCGATTCTCTCGTCGACGTTCGCCGCGGCGGGCGGCGCGATCATCGTGCTCTTCATCGCGATGTACATCGGCGCGACGCCGGGTCTGTATCGCGAAGGCGTGCTGCATCTCGTCCCGCAACGCAATCGCGAGCGCGCGACCGAAGTCCTCGCGACGCTGCGCGACACGCTGCGGCAGTGGCTGATCGCGCGACTCATCGCCATGGTCGCGATCGGCGCGATCACGGGCGTCGGGCTCGCACTGTTGAAAGTGAAAGGCGCGGTGGCGCTCGGCATTCTCGCGGGCTTGCTCGAATTCGTACCGTTCTTCGGACCGTTCGTCAGCGCCGTCCCCGCGCTCGGCATCGCGCTCGTCGACTCGCCGACGAAAGCGCTCTACGTCGGCATCCTCTATCTCGTCGTGCAGCAGCTCGAAGGCAACGTGATCACGCCGCTGCTGCTCGAAAAGCGTCTCGACATCCCGCCGGTGCTCACGGTCGTCGCGGTCTCCGCACTCGGCGTGGTGTTCGGCGTCCTCGGGATGCTCATCGCCGAACCGCTGCTCGCGGCCGTGCTCGTCACGACGAAGATGCTCTACGTGCAGGACGTCGTCGGCGATGAGGTGAAGGTCGGCAAGGCCGCGTCGTGAGTCCGCGTTTTGCAATCCACGCGAAGCATGAAGAACGCAGTCACCGTTTTGCTCCTCAGCTCGTTTGTTCTTTTCGGCGCCTGTAAGAAGAACGCCGAAACTGCTGTCGCCACCGACACGCTCGCCACCACCGAAACCGCAAGCGCGACGCACCCCGGATCGCCGGGCGGCACCGCACTCGTCCCCGACGTCGTCGCGGGCACGACCGTGCTCGTGCTCGTGCAGGAAGGCAGCATCGCCGTGCAGGCGCAGTCCATCCCGCCCGGCCCCGCGATCCTCACCGTCGAGAATCGAGGCACCGAAGTGCACAACCTCTACATCGAAGGCGAAGGCATCAACCGCGCGGCCGGCGACACGATCGCGCAAGGCGCCACGGTCTCCGTCGACGTGAACTTCAAGCCCGGCACGTACACGCTCTACTGCCCCATCGGCGATCACCGCACGAAGGGTGAAGAAGTGAAGCTCACGATCGGAACCGCGACCGGCGCACCGACCGATACGAACGCGGCCACAGGAAGCTGATCGCTCCTGTTACCATCCGCGCGACCCCATGCTCTTCGCGCGCGGCACGCGGCTCGGGCCTTATCAACTCGTCGATGAGATCGGCTCCGGCGGCATGGGGCTCGTCTTTCGTGCGCTGGACACGCGTCTCGATCGCAACGTCGCGATCAAGGTGTTGCCGCAATCGCGCTGGAGCGATCCGGACTTCCGGCATCGCTTCGAGCGCGAGGCGCGTGTCACGTCGTCGCTGAGCCATCCGAACATCTGCGCGCTGTTCGATGTCGGATCGGTTCCGACCGCCGAGGGGACGGCGCCGTATCTCGTGATGGAGCTGCTCGAGGGCGGCACGTTGCGCGATCACCTCGATCGCGGCCGCCTCGGCACGCGCCGCGCCCTCGCGTACGGCGTGCAGATCGCGCACGGACTCGCGGCCGCGCACGAGAAAGGCCTCATCCATCGCGATCTCAAACCGGAGAACGTTTTCATCACGCGCGACGAGCGCGTGAAGATCCTCGACTTCGGCGTCGCGAAGGCACAGCCGTCGAACGCCGACGCGCGCGACACGACGGCGATGCGCACCGAGCCCGGACTGGTCATCGGCACGGCGCACTACATGTCGCCCGAACAGACGCGCGGCGATCTGCTCGACGCGCGCTCGGACATCTTCGCGTTCGGCGTCGTGCTGTACGAGATGCTCGCCGGACGCGTGCCGTTTCACGCGCGCTCGCCCGTCGAGACGATGCACAAGATCCTGCTCGACGAAGCACCCGAGTTGCCCGCGGATGTCCCCGAGGTTGCGGCGGACATCGTGCGTCGCTGCCTCGAGAAAGATCCGGCGCGGCGTTTCTCGTCCGCGCACGATCTCGCGTTCGCACTCGAGAGCGCGACGAAGGGACTCGTCACGACGACGCCGAAACCGCGTCGTCTCACCATTCCGCAGGTGCCGGCCGTGCGCGCGCCGAAGCTCATCGGGCTGGCGCTCATCCTCGCGGGATTGATCGCGGCGATCGTGCTCGCGCGCGGTTTGTTCGAAAAGGAACCGGTCGATCCGCCGCGACTGCGCACGCTCACGAGCTCGGGCCGCGACTCCGCACCGACGGCGTCGAAGGATGGGAAGCTGATCGCGTTCGTGTCCGCGCGTGACGGCCGCAGTCGCATCTGGCTGAAGCAACTCGCGGACGGAACGGAAGTCGCGATCACGTCGGGTCCCGAAGACTCCGCGCCGCGCTTCTCGCCCGATGGCTCGCTGATTCTCTTCACGCGCGCCGAGAACGGCCGCAACTCGCTCTACCGCGTCGCGGTTCTCGGCGGCGAGCCCCGCAAGCTCATCGACGACGCGTCCAACGGCGACTTCTCGCACGACGCGAAAGAGATCGCGTTCATTCGCAATCGCGTCGAGAAAGAGCGGCTCTCGATTTTGTGCATCGCGCGCGCGGACGGCAGCAACGTGCGCGAGCTCGCGGTCACGTCGCGCGAAGATCTCTGGACGCCGCGCTGGTCGCCCGATCGCCGCTGGATCGCGGTAACGCAGCAGCCACGTGCGACCGCAGGCGGCTCGGTGCTGCTGATTCATCTCGCATCCGGCAATCGCCGATTGCTCACGCGCAAAGAACCGCACGGCGAGCTGTCCGGCGTCGCGTGGGTCGGACCGGAGACGATCGTGTACGCACAAGTCGACGACGTGCTGCGGCGTCACGGCGGCGCGTCGGTGATCCTGCAGGACGTGACGGATGAAACGTCGCGCGTGCTGCTGCGCTCACCGCACGGCGCGGCCGGGACAGTCGACGTCGCGGGTGAAGGGCGGCTGGTGTTGTCGGAGGATTTGACGCGGCAGAATCTGCAGGAGTGGAGCGGCGGTGCGATGCGTTGGTTGTCGCACGGCATGAGCATGGATCGCCAGCCGTCGTTCGCGCGCAACGGCAAGTCGATCGTCTTCACCTCCGATCGCGGCGGCAGCGCCGACGTGTGGGAGCTCGCGCTGGACAGCATGGCCTTGCGCCGGCTCACCGATCACGACGGAATTGATTGGGACCCCATCCTTTCGGCCGACGGCAAGACGCTCTACTGGAGCTCGAACCGTGGCGGACATTTCGAAGTCTGGCGCGCGACGTCGGATGGCACCTCGCCGCAGCAGGCCACGCACGACGGCGGCGATGCGGAGAATCCGTCACTCCCTGCGAGCGGCGAGTGGATCTACTACGACTCTTCGAATCCGAAGACGCCCGACGGTGTGTCGCGCGTGCGCGTGAGCGGCGGCGCGGCGGAGCGCGTCATCGAGGCGGAGGCCGCGCATCCCGAGGTCTCGGCAGATGGACAATATGTTGTCTATCAGCGATTCGAGCCGGGCGGCACGGTCGGCATCGCGATCGTGCGCATCAGCGATCGCGCTGTGTTCGCACTCGCGGAAGGGTTGAGCATCGACATGGCGCGTGCGCGCTGGATCGGCGCGACGCACACGATCGCGTTTCGCGCACCCGATGGGCAGGGCCGCATCGGCATCTTCGCGCAGGACTTCGAACCGGGGCGCGACACGTCCTCGACGCGCCGCGCCCTGCTCGTGGACGACGACGTTCCCGAGACCTTCGCGATCTCCGCGGACGGCAACCACATCGTCCGCTCGGTGATCGACGAGGCCGCGGGGATCATGCTGGCGGAGGGAGTGCGCTGGGAACCGTGAACGACGGATCCTGCAGACCTGCCGGAATGTCGATGACGATGCTCCCCTCGCCGCCCACACGCGCCACTCCCTGATCCTCCGGCTCATCGAGCGTCAGGCACTTCTGCCTGCGCTGCTCATCGAGAATGTCCTGCAACTGATCGCGCGTCGCTTTGTAGTTCTCATCCGATGCGAGATTGAACTGCTCGAGCTGATCGGTCGTGAGGTTGTACATCTCGTACTGCGGCGGAACGTCCGTCGTCGGCGGCAACATGCTGGTGAGATTCTTGTTCGTGATCAGCCCCGCGTACGGCGTCGCGTATCGCTGCGAGTACATCGCGTACTTCCACAGCGTGCCGTCGAGATTCACGACGATCGCCTCGACCTGATTCGGCGTCGTGACCGACTCCCACTGGCGGCGGCCGACGACCTGGCTGAGCCCCTGGCTCACGTCGTCGTAGGTCATGAAGAACACGGGATCATTCGGAAGCGGCGCATCGCCGCGCACGACGCCGGAGAGATCGCGGCCGACGAGTGGTCGCGTCGCGAGGTGCGACTTCGCGAGCTCCGCGGCGGTGCGCTCGACGTCGATGCCGGCGAGGCCGAGGAGTGTGGGGACGAGATCGGCGTGAGAGGTGAGACCCGATTCGCTGCGCGGCTGATTGTCGAACAGCGGGCTGGTGATGATCAGCGGAACGTGGATCGTCTCCTCGTACGCGTTGTACCACTTCTGATGCATGCCGCCATGCGCGCCGAGCATCTCGCCGTGATCGGACGTGAACACGACGATCGTGTTGTCGAAGAAGCGCGAGTTCTCGAGTCGCGTGTAGACGGCCTTGATGTACTTCTCGACGTTGATTTGCAGGTAGTAATAGAAGCGCCGGTACATCTCGATGGTCGGCTGCGGCATGAACATCTGCGGGTAGGTCGCGACGTAGCTCGACTGCGCCGTGGGCTTCGTATCGAGCGTCTCGTTCGCGGTGGGAGGCTCCGGGATGCTCGGCACATCGCCGGGCTGCGGATAGTTCAATCCGAACAGGCCGGACCACACCAGCCCGAAGAACACGATGTCGTGCGGATTGACGAATGAGTTCACGAGCAACCACGGCTGATCGTCATCGGCCGCTTCGAGATCTTCGATGAGCTGCAACGCCTGATGCATGTAGCCGGGATCGCGCACGTAGCCGGAGTTCGCCTTCGACGCGCCATGCGGCTCGGGTCCGATCCAGCCGCTGAAGCCGAAGTCGTTCAAGCGATCCGCGGCCGCGTACATGTCGACGTTTGCAGGAATCGGCTTGCCGTCGTCCTCCGTCGTCATCAGCGAGTCGTGCGTGCCGGGGATCTCGATGTCCGCGTGCGAGATGTGCCACTTGCCTTTGTAGTACGTGCGATAACCGGCGGCGCGAAACCAGTCGCCCATCGTCGGCACGGTGTTCGGATCGAGCCACGACATCCCCGGATCCCACGCCGTCTTCCCCATTCCGTCCGTCTGCGACACGCCATGCAGCGTCGGGTACTGGCCGGTGAAGAGCGAGGTGCGGCTCGGCGCGCACGCCGTCGACTGCACGTAGTGCCGATGGAACTCGATGCCGCGTTCGCGGAACAAGCGCTGCGCCACGAGGTTCTCGGCCATCCATGCTTTGAGCTCGGCGTTGTCGTACACCGCCGGATACCGCAGCTCATCGACCATGAAGAGAAGTACGTTTGGTGATTTCGGCATACTGGAGGAGAGACGCCGGAGCGGATTTCCCTACCTGCCGCATTTGCGTACGATGCCGCGATGGAACCGATTCGCGCGCTCGTCCCGTTCGTCCACGTCGCGGACATGGAAGTGTCGATGGACTTCTACCAACGCATCGGCTTCGAGGTGAAGAACACGCACACGCCGGACGGCGAGACGCTGCCGGTGTGGGCCTACCTCGTCTCCGATCGCGCGCAGATCATGATCGCCAAGGCGAGCGCGCCGATCATCGCGGGCGAGCAGGCGGTGTTCTTCTACGTGTACGTCGACGACGTGCAGGCGAAGCACGCGGAGCTGACCGCGAACGGGTTCGCACCGGCGCCGATCAAGATTCAATTCTGGGCGCCGCAGGGCGAGTTTCGATTGATGGATCCCGACGGTTACCTGTTGATGATCACGCACACGTGATCGTCA
>DASVNL010000157.1:0-3961 GCA_036383875.1 Thermoanaerobaculia bacterium | reverse complement strand
TCGCTGTCGTTGATGATGAAGACGCTGTTCGAGTCGAAGATCAGACCGGGTGTTTCGGTGCGCTTCGAAACGTACACGCCGTCCGCGACCTTCTCGATCACGAACGACGGCTGCGCGGAGACGTGCAGCGTGAACAGCAGCGCGACGGCGAGCAGCGATCGTTGCATGTGCAACAACCTAGCGTCTCAACGCACGCTGCGTCGTTTCGGTCCTGGAAACACTAATTCCGCGCGCCACGCACCACGTCCGTGCGTGAACGCGTAGACCGCGGGGCCGTAGTGTCCCTGGCCGATGATCACGGTCTCGGTGACGACGTTCGCGAAGCCGGTGTTCTCGATGGCCCACGTCGCGCCGCTGTCGAGCGAGACGAAGACACCGAGGTCGGTGCCGAGATAGAGACGCTCGCGGCGAGTCGGATCGACTGCGATCGAGTGCACAGGGATGTCGGGCAGATTGCTCCCGATCGGCGACCACGTCACGCCCGCGTCGGTCGAGCGCCACACGTGCTCGCCGCCGAAGCCGGCGTACGTCGCGTAGGCCGTGTTCGCGTCGATGGGATCAAATGCAATCCATGACACGAATCCCGCGCGCGGCTGACGATTGCTCCACTGCGTCGACGCGTTGAGCGTCGGGCTGGTCGCGTTGTCGTGGCGCACGATGTGACCGCCGTTCGTGCCCGCGAGGACGATGTTCGAGTTCGCGGGTGAGATCGCGATCGCCGAGACCTGTGCGGGAAGTACCGCGCTGACTTGCGTCCACGAATCGGCCCGATCGTTGGTGCGCCACATGCGCCGTCCGGCGATCCAGAGTCGCGTCGTCGCGTTCGCATCCATCACGAAAGGCGTGATGAAGAGGAAGTCGTCGTTGAGACCGGAACGCACGCTCTTCCAGCCGAGGCCTCCGTTGACGGAGCGGTAGATGTTGCCGACTTGCGAGGAGCCGTAGACCGTCGTCGGGATTTCGGGATCGATCGCGTTGTACGAGCCGTCGCCGCCGAGGGCGCGGCGCCATTCGTTTGGTCCGGCGTCGTACGTGCCCATGAGCGTGCCGTTGTCCTGCGCGCCGGCCACGTACGTGCGGCCGTCCGGCGACACGGAGCCGTGGTAGAACTGCGTCACGCCGTAGCCGTTGTTGAGCGTCGTGAAGCGGAACTGCGACGCGGATGGATTGCACGCCGACGACACGACCTTCGGCGCGAGCTCGGCGAGTGCGTCGTCGGTACGCGCGAGGCCGCCGTCATTCGCGAAGAAGAGCTGCTTGTTCGTCGCGCCGTCGTAGTCGGGATGAAAGATGATCGCGTGCTGATCGGCGTGCAGGTACGTCGGGTAGTCTTCGCGCTCCCACCAGTACGACGCGATGCCCCACGTGCGGCCGCCGTCGTCGGAGCGGAACGCGTCGACGCCGCCGATCCACACGCGATCGGCGTTGGTCGGATCGACCGCGATCGCGTTGCAGTACCAGCCCATCGTCGTATAGAAGTTTTGCTGCGACGATCCGCGGCACACGTTGTTGGTTGCGCCGTAAACGTTCGTTAGCAGAAGTGTTGCGACATAGTCGGGGGATTTGTTCGTGATCTGTGCTTGCCACGATCCCGGGTCGCCGTTCTGGGTCGAGCGATAGACGGCGAGCAGCGCCTGGTTGTAGATGCCGCCCTCGTTGCTCGCGGCGAGTGCGTAGATCACGGACGGATTCGACGGCGCGATCGCGAGGGTCGTGCGGCCCATGTTCACTTCGGACAACACGCTCTCCCACGCGCCATCGGACTGCGCGTTCTGATTGCGATAAACGGTCGCCTGCTCGAACGTGCCGCACGATGCGAAGAGAAAGTTGCCGCCGCGCTGCGCGAGATCGAGGCAGCCGCCTTTGACGGTCGTCGCGAGTGTGCGCGTCCATGTTGCGCCTTCGTCGTTCGAGCGCCACACGCCGGTGCGCGTCGCCGCGTAGATGTGCGTCGGAGTGACGACGAGGTCGTTGACGTAGTCGAAGTCGGCGCCGGTCGTGGACGCGAGTTGCGTCCACGTCGCGCCGGCATCGCGCGTGACGAAGATGCCGTCGCCGCGCAACGGGAGCGCGGTTCCGCGCTGTTCTTCGCGAAAATAGCCTTCGCCGGTGCCGGCGAAAAGGATGTCGTGATTGCTCGGATGAATTGCCAGCGCGTTGATCGCGATGTTGGCGAGGTCGTCGCCGAGGGGAGCCCACGAGGCGCCGGCGGTGTCGGACTTCCAGAGTCCGCCGGACACGCCGCCCGCGTACATGATGTTCGGACGCGCGTCGTCGATGATCAGCACGCGCGTGCGTCCGCCGACGTTGCCTGGCCCGAGGAACGTCCACTTGCCGAACGGCTCGGTGGATTCGGCGTTCGATGCGACGCGCTGCAGCGTGCGCATTGCAGTGCGCGCCTTCGCATACGCCGCGAAGCGATCGTCGGTGCCTTCGCGTTTCGCCGCGAAATAGGCAGCGGCTTCATCCGGATCGTCGTGGGGAAGCGGCGCGACGTCGGCGGTGCGGCAACCGGTGAGGATCAACAGCACGAGGAGCAGTCGTCGGGTCATCGAGATATCTTAGGGAGGAATCGGAGGAGGGAAGCGATGCAACTTGGTAAAGATTCCTGCGCGTGCGCGCACAGCATCGATCATCACGACGGCGGCCGTGGCGGCCCCTGCAACTACTGCGCATGCGCAGCCGGCGAACCCCCGACGGCCTTCCAGGTCGGCCTCATTCACTCACTGCACGAAGTGACGGTGGGGTTGATGCGAGTGGTGAAGGAGCTGCAAGCGCATCGGGGCGCAGGCGGGGGAACGCTGTCGCAATAGCCAGTTGGCGGTTGGCGGTTGGCAGTTGGCGGTTCAGCGCGTCGTGAAGTGGCGGTTGACGGTTCTGCGATTGCGGGAGTTTCGTTCTCCCGCCAACCGCCAACCGCCAACCGCCAACGACTTTTACGGTTTCACAAACGCGTTCGCATCGACCGTGGGATTGATCTCCACGTTCGAGGCTTTCTGACTGGTGAACGGCTCGCCGTTGCGGGTGCTGTTCGTGGACGTGACCATGTTCACCGAGCCGTACTTCTGCCAGGTGAGGTAGTCCGTCACGACTTCGCCGCCCTGCGGGCCGGACGACGTGCGCGCGGTGCGCACGATGCGGCCGGTGGCCGGGTCGACGTACCAGCGCGTCATCGAGCCGTCCGCGTTGATGTCGAGGATCTGCGTGTTCACGTCGCCGATCTTCTCCGTCGCGCCGGCGCTGAAGACGTACTTCGGATTCGACGCGTTCTTGAGCACGTTGACCACGTCGATCTTCATGTCCGCGAGTGCGGAGTCACGCTGCGAGCCTGGCATGTCCTGCGTGCCCATCGGCGTGACCATGAACGACGCGCCCGGCGAGATCACCTGTGTGATCTGGCCCATCGGCAGCGTCAGCTCCATGCGCAGCGAGTTCGGATACTGAATCAGCGCGACCGACTCCGCTTCCATCTCGCCCTGCGGCGTGTTCATCTTGCGTGAACCGGTGATGCGCACGGCTTGCACCGCGTCGACCGCCGCGCCGCCCATGAAGTCGCGCACTTTGTTCAGCAGCGCCGCGCCCGCGGGATTGGAGCTCGTCGCCGCGGCCGGCTTGTTCGCACCACCCGCGGGAGCAAGCTCCGGGATGGCGATGTCGACCTTGGTCACACTGCCGAGGGACGACAGCGGCTTCTCGAAGTCGGCCTCTTTGCCGACCACGAGAATCGCGAGCTGGTCGGGATGCACGTACTTCTTCGCGACGCGCTGCACGTCCTCCGCGGTGACCTTCTCGACCTGAGCGGGATACTGCGTGAAGTAATTGGATGGGAAACCATAGAACTCGAGCAGCACCTGCTGATCGAGCGCCTTCTAGCGCGTGTCCATCGTGAAGACGAACGCGTTGAGAATCGACTCCTTGGCGAGCGAGATCTCGTCGGCCGTGACCGGCGCAGTCGTGAGAC
>DASVNL010000156.1:0-16055 GCA_036383875.1 Thermoanaerobaculia bacterium | reverse complement strand
TCCTAAGCAAACCCGGCAGACGGGTTGCAGTAGGCCGCGTGACGTTCGAAATGCTATGAGCTCGATCTCGGCGGAATTCACCAATCTGCAACCAAGTTCCGACGAGCGTGTGTCGTCACCTCTCGCCCATGGAAGGACAGCTTTGATGCTCTGTGACGATGTCAAACGTGTGATGTACTTTTTCCTCGACGGTTCGCTCGGGGACTCCAAACGACAAACCATCGAACTGCACTTGCACGACTGCCCCGACTGCGAAGTCCGCATCATCGTGCACCGCAAGATGAGGTCGTTTTTCCGGCGGCGTCTGTCCGGTCTGCCGGCGCCCGACGCGTTGCGTGTTCGCCTCACTCAGTCGTTGCGCACTGCCGCGGCCGAGTAGAATCGCGCGACGTGCCGAAGAAGACTGCTGCGCCACCCGGCGACAAACGCGTCAGCGCGAGCGACGCGCTGATCCTCGTCTCCGGCAATCCCAACAAAGGCATCGAAGCCGAACGCATCCTCGGCGTGCCGCTGTTGCGCGTCTCGATCTCGCTTCCTGAAATTCAGGCCGCGACCGTCGAGGAGATCACGCGCTACAAGGTCGACGTCGCAAAAACGAAGGGCTACAACCGCCTCATCGTCGAGGACGTCTCCCTCGGCTTTGACGCACTCGGCAATTTTCCGGGTCCGTATGTCCGCTGGCTGCTCGAGGCGGCGGGCGGCAAAGGCCTCGCGGCCATCGCGTACGCGCTCAACAATCGCGCGGCACGAGCGCAATGTTGCGTCGGCTACTGGAACGGTCGCGAAGTGAAAATGTTCATGGGCGAAGTCGCCGGCGACATCCTCGTGCAACCGCGTGGCGAGCTGCATTTCGGCTGGGATGCGTGGTTCCAGCCGAGGGGTTCATCGAAGACCTTCGCGGAGATGAGCGACGCGGAAAAGGACGCGGTCTCGCATCGCGGGAACGCGTATCGCAAGCTGAGCGAATACCTCGCGAAGGAGCATGGGCAGGACAATCCGTGATCCCCACAGGACACCTCCCGTGACGGCTTCGACACCGGGACGCACAAACCATTTCCGTAAGTCTCACGTATTCAATGGCATCAACGGCCTGACGGCAGAAGTTGCCATCTGGCAGGCGCCTTGAACTATCGGGAGCAGCGTCGCACGAGCGGGTAGCGCGGGCGACGCCGACTGAAAGGACAGCCAAATGTGGGTATTCGACGGAGAAGAGTGGTCGCAGGATGACGGTGGCATGGAGCCCCGGGTCCGCCAGCCGGAACCGGCGCGCCCTCGATACCACGAGCATCTGCCGGAGTTGCAGGTCATCGAGATCGTACCGGTGACGCCGCAACGCCGCCCGGATGTTCCGCCGTTGCCAATCCCCTGAGCGTTCGCCCGAACGACGTTTCCGGAAGGCCGCGCGGGAAGCGCGGCCTTTCTGTTTCAGCGGGGTGTGTGGCGGCCGAGGAAGTCGCGGACGAGCGGCTCGATCGAGCTTTGCGCGACGTTGAAGATGCGATCGGCGTGATAGTTCCCCTCGATGTCGAGGAGATGCAGTTCCTTCGGCTCGTTCGCGGCTTCGTACAGCGCGACCGAATTGCGATGGTCGATCAGCCAGTCGTTCTTCACGTGGATCAGGCAGAGCGGAACGTGCACGTTGCGCACGTCTTCGAGCGCGCTGAGCTTCGGCGAGCGGCGCATGTTCCAGACGAATCGCGGACGCTTCAACGCCTGCGAGAACGCGATGTGGCGATGAATCGTGAACGGATTCAGCCGCGGCGTGATGAGCGAGAAGTCGGCGACGGAGCTGATCAGCAGCAGCGAGCTGACCGGCAGTTGGTGGCGCGCGATGGTCGAGATCGCGATCGCGCCGCCGTACGAGAATCCGATCATCGTCAGCGTGGAGATCGTGCGGTGCTTCGCGAGCAGATCGTTCGCGACGGCGGCGACGTCGTAGTGTTCGTGCTGGTTGAAGCCGTAGGTGCCCTCGCTGCTTCCGTGGCCGCGAACGTCGACGACGACCGCGCGATAGCCTTCCTGCACGAGGAACTGCGCGAGGCGGACCATCGCCGGATGGCTGCGGTCGCGCCAGAAGCCGGGGACCACGATCACGGCGGACGGCGAGGGCGAATCGTAGACGTCGTAGTGGATCAGCGTGCCGTCGAAAGACGCCACTTTTACGTGGTTTGCCGGCTGAATGCGGTCGAGTGAGACTGGCGTCGGGCTTGACATCACAGAAGCGACCTCTATCATATCGCCCGCAGGGGTCACGTGCGCCTTCCGTGCCCCGTGATCAGCCAACATCATTTCGCGCCGCGCGCGATCGGTTTCTAAAATTCGAACGCAAAGCGAGGTGAGTCGGGCAACCTGACAGACCTTACTCCAGTAGTTCCTTTGTCCCAGTCAATCGAAAACAGATCGCGAGATCTGAAAAATTAAGGAGAAAGTATCCAATGAAGAAGTCCCTTGTTGTCACCCTGCTCGCCCTGCTCGTCGTCTCCATGTTCGCCGTCGGTTGCAAGAAGGAAGAGGCCGCGACTGACACCGCCGCGACCGACACCGCGATGACCGCCGCCACCGACAGCGCCGCCACCGACACGATGGCGACCGACACGATGGCCACGGACACGATGGCCACCGACAGCGCCGCGACCGACACGTCGGCCACGACGGCCACCACGACCACCGAGACGTCGGCCACCGGCACGACCTCGACCACCACGACCTAGTTTTTCTTCAGGTCAATCCTCGACGCCCCGCTTCGGCGGGGCGTTTTTTTTGTGCTGGCATTCGTGTTGCTCCCCTCTGTCGCGGGTTTCTGTTTCAACGTGAATACGCGAGGAGGTGAGCTGGCACCCAGAGCACTGTGCGATCCGAGACGTGTTTGAAGAACCAAATCAGGAACAGGAGAGATTTGCAGATGATCAAGAAAAGCCTGCTCCTTCTCGCCGCGCTGACGCTCGTCGTCTTTGCCGCGTGTAAGAAGGAAGAGACGACCAACATTGATGCGACGACGGATACGGTCGTGACCGACACCGGCGTTACGACCGACACGAGCATGACCACCGAAACGTCGATGACGACGGCCACCGACACGATGTCGACCGACACCAGCGGCACCGCGATGTCGACCGACACGACGATGACCACGGGCACGAGCACCACCAGCACCACCACCGGAACCACCAGCACGACTACGACCTAGTCGGGGCGTTTTTTCACGCAACGAGGAGCGACAGGCGGCCGCCTGTCGCTTTTTTCGTTCAGCGCGCGTTCAGCATCGCGAGGTCCGCGCGCAACGCATCGAAGACGCGATCCACTTCGCGCTCGAGCGCCGCGCGGTCGCCGTTGTTCTCGACGACGTAGTCGGCGTGCTTCAGGCGTTCCTCGCGCGGCATCTGATTCGCGATCCGGCGCGTGATCTCTTCGCGCGACAGCCCACGCGCGATTCCGCGCGCGACCTGAATCTCCGGATCGACGTCGACGACCACGATCTTGTCGTAGCGCCTGCGCCCATTCGCTTCGAGCAGCAGCGTTGCCTCGACGACGGCGATGCCTTCGCCGTGCGTGCGCTCGTATTCGTCGAGCAGTTCCTTCGTGTATTCGCCGACGAGCGGATGAATGAGCGCGTTGAGCTTCTTCGCCGCGTCGGGATGCGCGAACGCGATGTCTGCGAGCTTCACGCGATCGATCGTCGCGTCGCTGCGCAGGATCCCGTCACCGTACGTCGCGACGAGTGCTGCGTGGCCCGCGCGTCCCGGTTCGTACAGCGTCGCGACGAGTTTGTCGGCGTCAAGAACGTAGCAGCCGAGGGCGCCGAACATCTCGCGCACCGTCGACTTGCCGGAGGCGATGCCGCCGGTCAGTCCGGCGCGCAGAATCACGCGCGTCTCCGCTGCGCCGCCGTCACGGTGTTCTTCATCAGCATCGCGATGGTCATCGGTCCGACGCCGCCCGGCACGGGCGTGATCCACGACGCGCGTTCGCTGGCGCGGGCGTAGTCGACGTCGCCGAGGAGGACGGTGCCGTTCTTTTCGAGGAGGCGGGATTTCTCGGTGTCGTGTGCGATATGCGAAGCGAACTCAGGTCCGACGCGATTCATCCCGACGTCGATGACGATCGCGCCGTCTTTCACGAAGTCGGCGGTCACGAAGATCGGGCGTCCGATCGCGGCGACGAGGATGTCGGCCTGGCGTGCGATCGCCGCGAGGTCGCGCGTTTTCGAGTGGCAGATCGTGACGGTCGCGTTGCGCTGCAGCAGCAGCGCGCCCATCGGCTTGCCGACGATGTCGCTGCGTCCGATGACCACGGCGTGTTTGCCTTCGATCGGCTCGCCGGTCGAGTCGATGAGCCGGATGACGCCGGCGGGCGTGCATGGTGCGAAGGTCGGGCGGCCGAGGTGGAGGAGTCCGACGGTGATGGGATGAAAGCCGTCGACGTCTTTCGCCGGCGAGATCGCCTCGATGACTTTGCGCGCGTCGATGTGCTTCGGCAGGGGGAGTTGCACGAGGATGCCGTCGACGTCGTCGTCGCTGTTGAGCTGCTCGATCACTCCGAGGAGCTCGGCTTCGCTCATCGACTCCGGGTAGACGAGCTCGCTGCCTTCGATGCCGAGCTCGCGCGCTTTCTTCGCTTTGCTGCGCACGTAGATCTCGGAGGCGGGGTCGTTTCCGACGCGGACGACGGAGAGGCCGGGGCGATATCCGAGTCCGGCGATCGCGGCTGCGACCTCCGCTTCGGTCTGCTGGGCGACGGATTTGCCATCAATGACGCGTGACATCGGCGGCGCTTGTATCACTTCGTTGCGCATGCGGGAAGCGTCCGCGCCTCGGCCGTGTTCCATCGACGCGGTCCGGCGTAGTCTCCTCCAGGGCGGCAGCGCCTCTGGAATGATTTCGTTGACACGGTCTGTTGGCCAGTGTTACCGTTTTGACCCTTTCCCCGTCAGGGGAAGTGTCTCTTGGTTTTTTGACTCAGTCTTTCGATTTACTGGAGTGTTTGCGGTCCACACCTGCGCTCCAGGGATCTCAGGTAGTTCCAGTCAGTTGTTTGCTGTCCGGCCCGAGCCCCACGGACAACGGATAACGGACAACCGACATCAGTTTTTTCAGGGAGAGTCATGCGTACTTATTTTCCCAAGCAGGGTGACATCGAACCGCGCTGGTTCATCGTGGATGCGGATGGCCTCGTTCTCGGCCGTCTGGCTACGACCATCGCGAACATCATCTCCGGGAAGTCGAAGCCGACGTACACGCCGTTTCTCGACACCGGCGATCATGTGATCGTCATCAACGCCGAGAAGATCCGTCTCACGGGTAAGAAAGAGACGGACAAGATCTATCGCCATCACTCGCTCTATCCGGGTGGTCTCAAGGAGCGCGCCGCGCGCTTCGTCCGTGCTGAAAAGCCGGAAGCGATGATCGAGGAAGCGGTCTGGGGCATGCTGCCGAAGAACAAGATCGGCCGCAAGATGCTGAAGAAGTTGAAGGTGTACCGCGGCAGCGAGCATCGCCATCAGGCCCAACAGCCTGAAGTGCTCACGGTCAACGAGTAATCAGGAGGATTCCTTGGCTTTGGTCGAATACTACGGAACTGGCAGACGGAAAACGTCGACTGCGCGTGTGCACATTCGTCCGGGATCGGGTGCGATCACGGTGAACCGCCGCTCGCTGGACAACTACTTCGGCAATGAAGTGCTGAAGATGATCATCAAGCAGCCGCTGTCGCTGACGGAGACGAACGACAAGTTCGACATCGTCGTGACTGTGGACGGCGGCGGCCCGAGCGGCCAGGCCGGCGCGATCCGCCACGGCATCTCGCGCGCCCTGCAGGTCTACAACACCGAGCTGCGCAAGCGACTCAAGAAGGCCGGTCTCCTCACGCGCGATCCGCGCATGAAGGAACGCAAGAAGTACGGCCAGAAGGGCGCCCGCGCCCGCTTCCAGTTCTCGAAGCGCTAGTACCTCCCATGTTCCGGTTTGCTTAAGCGTGCAATGGAAGACAGGAGCCTCCGCTCCTGTCTTTTTCTTTGAGGGCGTTCCTCAATTTTGTTTTCTTCAAATCAATTCTGACTTGTAAAGGAGGGTTCACTTGGCGGTCTCTATTACGATGAAAGAGCTTTTGGAGGCTGGCGTTCACTTCGGTCATCAGACCAAGCGCTGGAACCCGAAGATGAAGAAGTACATCTTCGGCAAGCGCAATGGGATCTACATCATTGACCTGCAGAAGACGCTCAAGCTCTTTAAGGAAGCCTCGGCATTTATCGCGGACCTCGCGTCCCAGGGTAAACGCATCCTGTTCGTTGGCACCAAGCGCCAGGCGCAGGACGCCATTCTCGAGGAGGCCAACCGCTGCGGCATGTTCTACGTGAACAACCGCTGGCTGGGCGGCACTCTGACGAACTTCTCGACTGTCCGGAAGTCGATCGAACGTCTCAAAGAGATCGAGTCGATCCTCGGCGACACCGAGAAGGAGATGTCCAAGAAAGAGCGCGCTTCGCTCGACAACGAGCGCGACAAACTGCAGAAAAACCTCATCGGTATCCGTGAAATGGACGGCCTGCCCGATGCCCTCTTCGTGATCGACCCGAAGAAGGAGTACATCGCGGTCAAGGAAGCCAAGAAGCTCGGCATCCCGGTGGTGGCCATCGTCGACACGAATTGCGATCCGGAAGACATCGACTATGTCATCCCGGGCAACGACGATGCGATCCGCGCGATCCGTCTGTTCACGACCAAGATCGCCGATGCTTGCCTCGAGGGCTACAACCTCGCCGAGGAGAAGTTCATCGGTGTCGAGGACAAGGGTGCACCGGCCGCTGAAGAAATGATGCCGGCCGAAGCCGCTGCAGCCGATCAGATGCAAGCCCCGGCGGTCTGATCCCGAACTGACTTTCCCTGGAGGACCCGGCGCACCTCGCGCCGGTCCTCCTGTTTTCTCCGTGCCGGCGATGGTTCCTTCGCCGCACATCCCCTCAAATCCATGAAGAGGTTTTGAAAATGACGCAGATTACTGCAGCAATGGTCAAAGAGTTGCGCGACAACACGGGCGCCGGAATGATGGATGCCAAGAACGCGCTGACCGAGGCGCAGGGCAACATGGAAGAAGCGGTCGTGATCCTTCGCAAGAAGGGCCTCGCCGCGGCAGGCAAGAAAGCCGGCCGCGTGACCGCCGAAGGCGCCATCGTCGCGAACGTGACCGGCAACACCGGCGCGCTCGTCGAAGTCAACTGCGAGACCGACTTCGTCGGCCGCAACGAGAACTTCCAGCGCTTCGTCGCCGAAGTCGCGAAGGTCGTCGTGCAGAGCAAGGCATCGACGGTCGACGAGCTGCTCGCGGAAAACTGGCCAGGCTCCGATGAGCCGGTGAGCCAGAAGATCGCCGAGCAGATCGGCTCGATCAAAGAGAACATCTCGCTCCGCCGTTTCGCACGTTACGAGGTTCCGGAGAACGGCACCCTCGGCACGTACATCCACGGTGGCGGCAAGATCGGCGTCATGGTCGAAGTCGTCGCGCAGAGCGGCGCCACCGGCGCGCACCTCGACGAGGTCGCGAAGGACGTCGCCATGCACATCGCCGCGGCCGAGCCGCGCTTCCTGCGCCGCGAAGACGTGACGCAGAAGGATCTCGACACCGAGCGCGAGATCGCGAAGGACGCCGCCCTCAAGTCCGGCAAGCCCGAGAACATCGTCGAGAAGATGGTGGCGGGCAAGATGGACAAGTTCTACGGCGAAGCCTGCCTCCTCGAGCAGCCCTACATCAAGGACGACAAGCAGTCCGTCACGCAGTACCTCCAGAGCCGCGGCAAAGACGCCGGTTGCCAGTTCGTGGTGACCCGCTTCACGCGCTACAAGCTCGGCGAGGGCATCGAGAAGAAGTCGGAAGACTTCGCGGCGGAAGTCGCGTCGTACATGAAGCAGTAAGCAAATACTGAACTCGAGTAGTAGGGAAAGGCGGCCGATTTTCGGCCGCCTTTATTTTTTTACGCTGCAGAAGCGGGACTCGTATCGGTTTCTTTGCGGACGAGAGTAGAATCGCGCGCAATCCCCAACCCCCAGTTCGGCCACAGTTGAATAACAGGAAAGAGGAGGGCGCATGAAGCCTATCGTCCGTGTTGCCTGTTTTGTCTGGCTCTTGTGCCAGGCGTTAGCCGTCTTCGGACGGAACTTGCCCGAATACGACGCGGTCGCTCGGGCCAGAACGCTCCCGAACGCGGACGCATCCATCGCAGCCAAAGCTGCGGCGTATGCGCGTCCGGGAACGCGAGTGCAGGGAGATCCGAAATTCGGAGTTCCCACGTTCCTCTGGGCGGGGAAAGACATTCAGTCTCCCAATCTGCGCCCGGGTTCTCTTGGCGGTGCGACGCCTGAGGAAGCCGCTGCGCGCGTGCACCTCGGAAATTACGCCGAGGTTTACAACCTGAATGCGGAGGATGTGGAGGCGGCGGAAGTGCGCTCCATCCACAACATCGGCAAGGGTCCGATCATCGTCAAATTCACGCAGAAGATCGGGGGCGTCGAGATCATTCTCGAAGAAATCAACGTCCTCATGAACCGGAAGCTCGAACTCGTTGCGATCTCCGGATTCATCTCCAGTCTGCAGACTCCTGCCGCGCAGCCCGGTGCCAACTGGACCGTCGATGCGCGCGGCGCCGCGGTTGCGGCCTATCGCGATCTGACCAGCGGACAGCTCAATCCCACGCAGCTCACAATTCAGCCGAGCCGCGACGGCTACGACTTCTTCGGCACCACCACTGACGTGGGCCTCGAAATCCCGATTCGTTTGAAGAAGGTCCTCTTCCACGTTCCGGACGGACTCGTTCCGGCGTACTACGTGGAAGTCGCGACGCGCAATGACAACGCCACTGGCGATCTGCGCACGTCGGGCGAAAGCGATCTCGATTACTACTCGTATGTCATCTCCGCGGTGGATGGCTCGCTGCTCATCCGCCACAACCTGACGCAGTACCTCGAGGCGGAGCAGCAGAAATCGCGTTTGCGCGCGAAGACGCAGCCCAACCTCGGTCCCGGCGGATTTACGTATCGCGTCTGGGCTGATGCCACGACTGGCATCCCGCTCGATGGACCGCAGGGCAACAACTTCCATCCGAAGGTCAACCCGACCAACGACAACGCGCAGCCGACGCTCGTCCCGTCCAATCTCGTCACGCTGCCGAACTATCCGTTCTCGATGAACGATCCGTGGCTCGCACCCGGTGCGACTGAGACCGTCGGCAACAACGTCGACGCGTATGTCGATCTCGTGAATCCGAACGGCTACGGTGTCACCGGCGCGCCGACGTCGGGAATCTCGAACGACTTCCGCGCGCAGATCACCGCTCCGGATACGTTCGCGAACAACTACGACACGAACATTCGTCCGAACGACGCGACGCAGCGTCTCGCAGCCGTGCAGCAGATGTTCTACAACGTGAACTTCCTGCACGACTGGTTCTACGACTACGGCTTCAATGAAGCCTCGCTCAATGCGCAGACCAACAACTTCGGTCGTGGCGGCTTGGGCGCCGATCCGATCCTGGCCGAAGGTCAGGACATGTCCAACCTCGACAACGCGAACATGAACACGCCTGCGGACGGTGCTTCGCCGCGCATGCAGATGTTCATCTTCCAGGCGCAGGCGAACAGCATCGTCGCGAATCCTCCGGGCGCGGCGCCGTCGACGAATGACGGCCGCTTCATCCAGATCCAGTCGCCCCCGTCGATCGCCACCGTGATCGCCACCGGAACGATGCAGTTCGGCCAGCAGCCGTACGACGTCACCAATAGCCTCGTGCTTGCGAATCCTCCGGCTGCGTGCACGGCGCTCACGAATGCTGCCGCAGTGAGCGGCAAGATCGTGCTGGTCGAGCGTCAGGCTACGGGCGGCCCAACGTGCAGTCTTCAGGTGAAGATCGCGAATGCACAGAACGCGGGCGCGGTCGGCTTCATCCTGATCAACAACCAGTCCACTCCGACGACGGGCGTCAGCTTCCTTGGATTCATCAACACCGGCGCCACCGGCGTGCCCGCGAACGGCCCCGTGACGATGGCGCTGGGAACGATGACCTGGAATCAGGCGCTCCCGATCAAGACGGAGCTGGCCGTTCCCAACGTCGTCACCGTGCGCATGAAGCGCGACATCGATCGTGACGGCACGATCGACACGCAGGTCATGTTCCACGAGTGGGGCCACTACCTCACCAACCGCCTCATCGGAAACTCGCTCGGTCTCATCAACCAGCAGGGCGGCGGCATGGGCGAAGGCTGGGGCGACTTCACGTCGCTGCTCTTCACCGTGCGCGAGGACGACATCCTCGTTCCGAGCAACGCCAACTGGAACGGCATCTACTCGATGGCGAGCTACGTGCTCACCGGCGGCAACACGTCGCAAGGCGCTTACTTCGGCATCCGTCGTTATCCGCAGTCGACGGACATGACCAAGAATCCGCTCACGCTGAAACACATCGTGACCGGACAGGCGCTGCCCGCGGGCATCCCCTTCGTTCCGAAGGCCGCGGACAACGCGCAGGTGCACAACACGGGCGAAGTCTGGAGCGTTGCGCTGTGGGAGTGCTACGCATCGCTGCTCCGCGACACGCTCGGCGGAATGCCGCGTCTCACGTTCGCGCAGGCGCGCGATCGTATGAACATGTACTACGTCGCGTCGCTCAAGATGACGCCGCCGCGCCCGACTCTGCTCAGCGCGCGCGACGCCGTCCTCGCAGTTGCGTATGCGAATGACGCGGTCGACTACTCGAACTTCTGGACCGCGTACGCGAAACGTGGATACGGCGTCAACGCCGTGGCCGCGGATCCGTACTCGACCAACCACGTTGGAACCGTCGAAAGCTTCGTCGTCGGCGGTGAGCTGCTCTTCCAGGGCGCGGACATCGCGACTGGCGCATCGGACTGCGACGCAGACGGAATGCTCGACTCGGGCGACACCGTGAGGCTCGACGTCACGCTGCTGAACCGCGGCAACGGTCCGCTCTCGGCGACGACCGGCACCGCGTCTTCGTCCGATTCGAACGTCACCTTCCCGGGCGGCGGCTCGATCAGCTTCACGGCATCTGATCCCTATGGCACCAGCGTCGGCTCCGTCGCGATCTCGTATGCAACGGGCATCGCCGGCATTCAGACCATTCCGGTTCAGATCTCGTACGACGATCCGAATCTCGGTGTGGCCGGTCCGCGCATCGTCAACATCAGTCTGCGCGTCAACACCAACACGATTCTCAACAGCACGGCGACGGACACGGTCGAATCGGAGCGCCTCGCGTTCCAGCCGACGACTGTGACCGGCACCTTCCCGAACTTCTCGACCAACACGCCGTGGCGTCGTTTCGAGAACAGCGCGACCGATCACGTCTGGTTCGGCACCGACCCCGACGCGATGCAGGATCAGGCGCTCGTCTCGCCGGTGATGACCATCAACGGCGGCGGCACGCTCAACATCCAGTTCGATCACACGTGGGGCTTCGAGTTCGACGGTGGCGGCAACTACGACGGCGGTGTCGTCGAGATGTCGATCAACGGCGGACCGTGGACGGACATCGGCGTCGGCGGAGTGAACTCGTACAACGGAACGATCCTCAACCAGGGTCCGACCTCGAATCCGCTGGGCGGACGTCCGGGCTTCGTCGCGAACTCCCCCGGCAGCGTTCACACCACGCTCACTCCTGCAGTCGCCGCGGGCAACACCGTGCAGGTGCGCTTCCGCATCGGCAGCGACCAGATCTTCGGCGCGAACGGCTGGAAGATCGACAACATCGCATTCACGGGCATCGTCGAGACTCCGTTCGACACGGTCGTCGCCGATCCGGGTTGCATTCGTCCGACGTCGACGTCGGTGAGCGCGTCCCCGAATCCGGCTTCGTACGGTGCGTCGGTGACTCTGACCGCTACGGTCACTGCGTCGAGCGGTACGCCGACCGGCAGCGTGACGTTCTATGACGGCGCCACCAACCTCGGCAGCATTCCGCTGTCGGGCAACACGGCGCAGCTCATGACGTCTTCGCTGGCCATCGGTCCGCACACGATCACCGCGCAGTACGGTGGTGCACCGGGCTTTGCGTCTTCGTCCGCTCCGGGTACTTCTCTCACCATCACGAAGGCTGCATCGGCCGTGGCTCTCGGGGCGTCGGCGAATCCGACCGCACTCGGCTCACCGGTCACCTTCACCGCGACGGTCTCCGGCGCAGTCGGCACGCCCTCCGGTTCGGTGACGTTCCTCGACGGCGCCAGCCCGCTCGGCACGGTTGCACTCACCGGCGGCGTTGCGACGCTGACGACGAGCGCGCTCACCGGCGGCGCACACACGATTCACGCGAACTATCTCGGCAACGCCACCTATCTCGCGAGCACCAACTCGCTCGCGCACAACGTGGACACGGGATCGACGATCGCGTTCAGCCCCACTCTGTATTGGAAGCCTGAAGATGGCGGCACGATCACGCTGACGGTGACTCGCACCGGCGGCAACACCAGCGGCTCGGCGACCGTGAACTACGCGGCCGTCAGCGGCACCGCTACCCAGGGCGTGCACTTCACGCTTGCGCCGGGCACGGTCACCTTCGGACCGAGCGATCTCTCCGAAGACATCGTGGTGAACCTCACCGACAACAGCAATCTGTCGGGCAAGCGCATCTTCACGGTGCAGTTGTCCGGCCCGAACGCCGCAGTCCTCGGCGCCGCCACCGCGACCGTCGAGATCATGGACGACGAAACCGTCGAGAGCGACTTCAGCGCGCCGATCGACGGCAAGAACGACCTCGTGTATCGCAACGAGACGACGGGCGACACGCGCGTCTATCGCATGAACGGCACGGCGTTCGACTCGTCAGTGGATCTGCTGCAGAACGGCGGCAACTGGCGCCTCGTCGGCGTCGCCGACTTCAACGGTGACGGCTCGGCGGACCTCGTCTATCGCAACGCCGTCGACTTCGCCATGGTCATCTGGTACATGAACGGCTCGTCGCTGACCGGAACCGGTTCGGTCATCGCCGCTCCGGATCCGAACTGGAAGGTCGCGGCAGTCGGCGATCTCACTGGCGACGGCTACGCGGATCTCATCTGGCGTCACACCGTGACGCATACCATCGCGGTTTGGGTGATGCGCGAGAACGTGCGTCTCTCGATTCACACGCTGCCCTCGATCCCTGACCAGAACTGGCAGATCAAGGGCCTCGGTGACTTCAACCGTGACGGCAATCTCGACATCGTCTGGCTGCATGGTCCGACCTACAACACGGCCATCTGGCACATGACGACGAACGGAACGGTGAGAGCTTCGATTGTTGCGGCCACCCCGCTGAGCGGCTCGCCGTGGCAGCTCGCCGGTGTCGGTGACATGAACAACGATGGTGATGCGGATCTCATCTGGCAGGCCTCGACGACTCGCACCGTCGCGATCTGGCTGATGAACATGAACGCTCGCAGTTCGATCGTCGTGGTCTCTCCGACCATCGCCGATCCGAACTTCAGCCTCGTGGCACCGCGCTGATTTCGAGAGACCAATGATTCAAAGAGAGCGGCGGGCTTGGCCCGCCGCTTTTTTATTGGACCAAGTTCCGCTATAACCCGCCTCGCATGTCTGACCCGAAATTCAAACGCATTCTGCTCAAGCTGTCCGGCGAAGCTCTGATGGGCGGCCGCCGCAGCGGCATCGACGCCGACATTCTCGCGGCCATCGCGGACGAGATCGTCGAGGTGCAGCAGATGGGCGTGCAGATCGCGATCGTGATCGGCGGAGGAAACATCTTCCGCGGAGTCACCGGCGCGACGCAGGGCATCGATCGCGTGGCCGGCGATCACATGGGCATGCTCGCGACGGTGATCAACGCAATCGCGTTGCAGGACGCCCTCGAACGTCGCGACATCCCGACGCGCGTGACTACGGCGATCACGATGTCCGAAGTCGCGGAGCCGTTCCTGCGACGCCGCGCGATTCGCCATCTCGAAAAAGGTCGCGTCGTGATCTGCGCGGCAGGCACGGGCAATCCGTTTTTCACCACCGACTCCGCAGCAGCGTTGCGTGCAGCGGAGCTCAAGTGCGACATCATCTTCAAGGCCACGAAGGTCGACGGTATCTACACGGCCGATCCTGAAAAGGATCCGAACGCGATCCGTCTGCCGCACGTGACGTATCAGCGCGTGCTGGCCGAGCGCCTGCAAGTGATGGATGCCGCCGCGATCGACCTCGCACGCGGCAGCTCGATTCCGATCTATATTTTCTCGCTGCGCGAGAAGGGAAATATCAAACGCGCATTGCTCGGTGAGGACGTCGGCTCGATCGTTTCGGACGACACTCCGTAGTTCTCATCGTTCCATCGAGGGACATATGGCAATACAAGATGTGATCAAAGACGTGCAGCACCGGATGGACAGTTCGATCCAATCGCTGAACGGACATTTCAAAACACTTCGCACCGGACGCGCGAACGCGGCGATGCTCGACACGGTGATCGTCGACTACTACGGCACGCCGACGCCCGTCGCGCAGGCCGCGAACGTGAAGGTTCCGGAGACGGCGCTGATCGTGATCGAGCCGTGGGACAAGTCGATGGTCGCCGCGATCGAAAAAGCGATTCGCAACGCAGACCTCGGCTTCAACCCAGCGTCGGACGGCAAAGTGATTCGCGTGCCGGTTCCACAGCTCACCGAAGAGCGCCGCAAGGATCTCGTGAAGAAGGCGCACGGGATGGCCGAGGAATCGCGCACGGCGATTCGTCAGGTGCGTCGCGACGGCAACGAGAAGCTCAAAAAGCTGCTCAAAGACAAGACCATCTCCGAGGATGACGAGAAGCGCGGACTCGACGAGATTCAGAAGCTCACCGACAAGCACATCGACGAAGTGGCGAACGTGCTGAAGGCCAAAGAGCAGGACATCATGGCGGTCTGATGGCCGCCGATATCGTCGTCATCGTCCCCGCCGCCGGAACGGGCAGCCGTTTCGGCGGTCAGATTCCCAAGCAGTTCCAGCAACTCGCCGGAAAGCCGATCGTGCAGCATGTGATCGAGCGCTTTCTCATCGACGACTCGGTGTTGCGCGTCGTCGTTCCCGTCGCCGAGATTTTGTTGTCGGGCGTGAAGAACAGCGATCGCGTGACGTTCGTCGCCGGCGGCGAAACGCGGCAGCAGTCGGTGATCCGCGGTCTCGAAGAAGCGGGCGACGCAGAGTTCGTCGCGATTCACGACGCGGTGCGTCCGCTTTTCGCGATGCCGATGTTTCACTCGGTCGTCGCAGCCGCGCGCGAACACGGCGCAGCGTTGCCGGTCGTGCCGGTGACGGACACGATTCACGTGATGACGACGGAAGCGACGGTGTCGGACACGCTCGATCGGACGATGCTCGGCGCCGCGCAGACGCCGCAGTGTTTTCGCCTCGACGTGATTCGCGACGTGATGGAGCGCGCGATTCGCGAACAGATCGACGGCACGGATGAAGCGGGCCTCGCGGCGCGCTTCGGACATCACGTGCAAGCAGTGCCGGGCGATCCGCGCAATCTGAAGATCACGCTCCCCGAGGATTTGTTCATCGCGGAGTCGTACCTGCAGCAGTGGGCCGCGCAGGCATGATGCGTGTTGGCCAGGGTATCGACGTTCATCCGTTCGATGCGAGCCGCCCGCTGATTCTCGGCGGAGTACGCATCACAGAAACGGGCGGACTGTCCGGCCACTCCGACGCCGACGCAGTGCTGCACGCAATCACGGATGCATTGCTCGGCGCTGCGGGCGCGGGCGACATCGGTCATTACTTCCCGTCGACGGATGAGCGCTGGCGCGGAGCGGAGTCGTCGGTGTTCGTGCGCGAAGCGAAGCGCATTCTCGACGAGCGCAACGCGGAGATCGCGAACATCGACGTGACGATCATCGCGCAGCAGCCGAAGCTCTCACCGCACCGCGACGCGATGGTCGCGTCGATCGCGAAGATGCTGAGTCTCCCCGAAGGCCACGTAAACGTGAAGGCGACGACGACGGACCACCTCGGCTTCATCGGCCGCGCCGAGGGGATCTGTGCGATGGCAATCGTTGCGGTGGCTTTTTAGAAGAACGACGAGGGGCCTCCGGCGGGCC
>DASVNL010000155.1:0-3909 GCA_036383875.1 Thermoanaerobaculia bacterium | reverse complement strand
GTTCGACGGCTGGCCGCTCACGCTGACGATCGTCGACGACGACAGTCCCGCGACGCCGGTCACGGCGCAGATGAATCCGAGTCGCGTGACCATGAAGCCGCAGCAGCGCGCGGAAGTGTTCCTCGCGACGCGCGAGTCCGTGGCGGCGCGAACGGTGACGTTCACGTCGTCGAATCCATCCGTTGCGTACGTGATGATGCCGGAACGCACGATGCTCGCCGGTGCATCCGCGCTCGCGTTCACCGTCGATGCCGGCGCACCCGGCACCGCGACGATCACCGGCCGATTCGCGAATGGACTCTCCGCGTCGCTCGTCGTGACCGTGCAAGGCGCGCCCGCGCCGCCGCTGCCCGATGTTTTCTTCGCGCCCGGATTCGTCGATCTCGAAAACGGTGCGACGACGCGCGTCACGTTCGACGCCGGCAACGTCGCGACGGCCGCACGCGTCGTGACGCTCACCGCGAGCAATCGCACGATCCTCACCGCGCCCGCGACGATCACGATTCCCGCGAACGCAAGCTCCGCGAGTTTCGACATCGTCGCGAAAGCCGCGGGCTACTCGACGCTCTCCGCGCGCATGCCCGACGGGCGCAGCACGATCATCGCCGTCACGATCACCGCGCCGCTGCCGGCGTTCGCGATCACGAAGCCCGCAAACGTCAGCGTCGGCGCGACCCAATCGTCGGCGCTCGTGCTCACGCCGAAATCGGCCGCGAAGGTCACGTTGAAGGCGAGTCGCGCGGGCATCGTCACGATCCCGTCGAGCGTCACGCTCGGCAGTGATGGACGCGGCGCGATCGCGATTCGCGGCGTAAAAGCGGGCACGGTCGACATCACGGCGACGACGCGCACGAAGAGCGGACAACTCGTGACCGCGAAGACGACGGTGACGGTCACGAAGAGGTAGCGGCCGTGGTTTAGCGCGGGTATTCTCTCGGCATGACGGTCCAGTCAGCGCCCAACTCACTCGAGCGAGAGCTGGAGTTTCGGAAGAAGCTCACCGCGATTGCGAACCAGATCAATTCGGCCGAGTCGATCCCGCACATCCTGATGACGCTCAAGGACCGCATCCTCGAGTTGCTGGATGCGGAACGCCTGACGATCTACGCGATCGACACGAAGAATCAGGAGCTGTACTCACTGCAGAAAGTGGGCGATCAGCCGAAAGAGATTCGCGTTCCGAAGTCGTTCGCGTCGATCGCCGGCTTCACCGCGCTTGCGCGCAAGACCGTGAACATCAAAGACGCGTACGAGCCGTCCGAGCTCGCGCGCTTCCACGCAAACCTGCGCTTCGATCAGCGCTGGGACAAGCAGACCGGCTTCCGCACGCGCGCGGTCCTCGCCGTGCCGATCCTCTTCGAGAAGTACCTCCTCGGCGTGGTGCAACTCATCAACAAACGCCACGGCGTCGCCTTCACGTCGATGGACGAAGATGCCGCCGAAGAAATCGCGCGCATCCTCGGCATCGCGTTCTACAACCAGCACCGCGTGCAGCGTCAGGGCAAGCCGTCGAAGTTCGGCGTGCTGATCGACAAGGGCGCGCTGTCGGAGAAGGATCTCGAGTCCGCGGTGAGCAGCGCGCGCGTGAACAACACGACCGTCGAGAAGATCCTCATCGACGACTTCAACGTGCCGCGCGAAGAGATCGGCCGCTCGTTGTCGTCGTACTACTCGACGCCGTGGTTCAACTACGATGGCGAGCAGGTCATCCCGTCCGATCTCCGCGATCGCGTGTCGTCCGACATCTGGAAAAAGCACGGCGCCGCGCCGATCGAACGCCGCCCGGGCATGCTCATCGTTGCGGTCGAAGATCCGCAGGACCTCACGAAGCTCGACGGCATCCGCGCGATGAACCTCGCGCCGCGCTACGACTTCCAGGTCGCGATGAAGCACGAGATCCTCGCGTACATCGCGAAGTCGTACGGCGAGTCGACGCAGCCCGACGGCTCGACCGCCGAAAGCGCCGACTTCGCCAAGATTCTCGACTCCCTCGGCGAAGGCGAAAAGGTCGAAATCGAAGATCTGCCGAACGATCTGCCCGAGATCGACGAGACCGACTCCGGCATCGTCAAGCTCGCGAACCAGCTCATCATCGAGGCCTTCCAGCGCGGCGCGTCGGACATTCACGTCGAGCCCGACGGTCCGCGATCGCCGTGCATCATCCGGCTGCGCATCGACGGTGATTGCCAGAAGTTCATGGAGATCCCGGGCGCGCACCGCAACGCACTCGTGCAGCGCCTGAAGATCATGGCCAAGCTCGACATCTCCGAGAAGCGCAAGCCGCAGGATGGCAAGATCCGCTTCAAGTATTCGAAGGGGACGATCGAGTTGCGCGTCGCGACGATTCCGACGGCGAACGCGAACGAGGACGTGGTCATGCGTATCCTCGCCGCGTCGAAGCCGCTGCCACTCGACAAGATGGGATTCAGCGAGCGCAATCTCACCGCGTTCAAGACGCTGCTCGCGAAACCGTATGGGATCGCATTAGTTGTGGGCCCAACCGGTTCCGGTAAGACGACGACGCTGCATTCCGCGCTCGGCTTCATCAACACCGTGGACATGAAGATCTGGACCGCGGAAGATCCGGTCGAAATCACGCAGAAGGGACTGCGCCAGGTTCAGGTGCAGCCGAAGATCGACTTCACGTTCGCGGCGGCGATGCGCTCGTTTCTGCGCGCCGATCCGGACGTGATCATGGTCGGCGAAATGCGCGATCACGAGACGGCGGCGATCGGCATCGAGGCGTCGCTCACGGGTCACCTCGTTTTCTCGACCCTGCACACCAACTCCGCGCCGGAGACGATCACGCGTCTCCTCGACATGAACATCGATCCCTTCAACTTCGCCGACGCGCTCCTCGGCATCATGGCCCAGCGCCTGATCCGCGTGCTCTGCGCGAAATGCAAAGAGGGCTACAACCCGACGCCGGAAGAGTTCGAAGAGATCATCGAAGCGTACGGCTACGACTACTGGCCGGGCACCGGCATCACGTATTCGCCCGAGCTGATGCTCTATCGTCCGAAAGGCTGCAACGCGTGCAGCAACACCGGCTACAAAGGCCGCATGGGCGTGCACGAGTTGCTGGTAGGCACGGACGAGTTGAAGCGCGCGATCCAGCATCGTTCGCCGATCGACGAGCTGCGCAAACTCGCGATGGAGCAGGGGATGCGCACGCTGATGCAGGACGCGGTCGAGAAAGCGTTCAAGGGATTCACGGACATCAAGCAGGCCCGCGCGATCGCCGTGAAATAGGTGGAGCGGCGGGCTCTTAGCCCGCCGTCTCCGGCTTGATCATCGGCGGGCTGAGAGCCCGCCGCTTCACTACAGTGGCGGCTCTTCGGTGAGCAGCACGACGTTCGACTTGCGCACCTCTTCGCGGTACTTCGCGACGTCCTGGGCGAACAGCTTGTTGTAGTCCACGAGCGTTTCGCGAAGCTGCTTTTCTGCGCGTTCGAGATACGTGAGCTGCGCGGCGGTCGGCGCGTCCCACGACGATTGCAGCGAATAGAACGGATAGCCGATCTTCGCCATTACGTCCTTCTCCGCCGGGATGCCTTTGGTTTTCGGCGGCGTCCAGAGGCGCTTCTCCATCGCGTCGAGTTTCGTCTTGAGCTCCGTGCCGCTCTTCACGAGCGGCGGCGGCTCGGCGGACGGATCGTCGTCTTCCTTCTTCAGCTTCGCGGCGACGGCGTCGATGTCGTTGCGCGTCTTCGTGATCCGATTGATCGCCTCGACGATGGTCTCCTGCACTTTGCCCGCGCGCAGTATGGCGTCGTACTTCGCCTGACGCTGTGCGGGCGTGAACGTGTCACGCGGATCGGGGAGAACGCGCACGGACTGCTTCGCTTCCTGACCGCGGAACTTGATCGTGATCGTGTAGTCGCCGGGCGGGATTTCGGGACCGCCGCC
>DASVNL010000154.1:0-3345 GCA_036383875.1 Thermoanaerobaculia bacterium | reverse complement strand
GTTCGACGTCGGCAACAGCGACATCCCGAACAGCGAAGTGATCTATCGCAAACGCCCGGTCATCGTTGCGGACACGGAGCAATATCGCGCGTTCCGGCGCGGCCTGCACGTCGGCGAGGGGATCCGCTCGTGGCTCGGCGTTCCGCTGATGCACGGCGATCACCTCCTCGGCATGCTTGCCCTCGACAAGGCCGAAGCCGGCTCGTACACCGCGGACGATGCGCAGTCCGCGATGGCCTTCGCGTCGCTCGTCGCGCGTGCTCTCTGGGCTGCGGCCGAGGGCACGCAGCAAGACGCTGCCGGCTGCTAGTTCCTCTCTCTCTCTCTCCTCTCTCTCTCTTGCAGCCGCGGACCTCACTCCCACAGGCCACAGGTACGTGCCCAAGCGAAGCAACCAGCGCCGCCGGCCGTGCCGGCCCGGTTGTAACCGAGGCGTAATCTGACATTCGTATCGTTCTCTGCGGAGGATGACAACATCGTGAATCCCCTGCAGCAATTGAGAACTGCCATCGATGGCATGAGCAGCAACGACGACCTGATGCGCCGCAAGAACGAACTGCTGGCGCTGGTCGACGCACTCCAGCCGTACCACGGCGGAAACGGCCACGGAAACGGCAATGGCCACTCCGACGGAACCCATCAACGACTCTCGCCGCGCGAGCGTGAAGTCATGAACATGATCCTGTCCGGACGTCGCTTGAAAGAAATCGCGGCGACGCTCGACATCAGCGTGAAGACCGTAACCACGCATCGCTCCCGCCTGCTGCGCAAGCTCGGCGTCGACGACAACCTCGGCCTGTACCGCTACGGAGTCCGCAACGGTCTGATCAGCGTCTGACCGTCACACGCGACCGGCTGAGATACGATCACGCGCGAATATGCGCGTGATCGTTGGTACCAGCGGCTACAGCTACAAAGAATGGAAGGGCACGTTCTATCCGAGCGACCTTCCGGCGTCGAAGATGTTGACCTTCTATGCGGGACACTTCGGTTCCGTCGAGATCAACAACACCTTCTACCGGATGCCTGACGCGAAGACCGTGGCCAAGTGGTCGGGCGAAGTGCCGGACGACTTCACCTTCGTGCTCAAGGCGCCGCAGCGCATCACCCATCAGAAGAAACTCACCGGCATCGAAGACGACCTCCATCTCTTCTTCGACGCCGCCCAATCGCTGGGCACGAAGCTCGGCCCGATCCTCTTTCAGCTTCCGCCGTACCTGCGCAAAGACGTCGACAAGCTGCGCGGGTTGTTGTCGCGCTTGCCGGAGACCGCGCGTGCGGCGCTCGAGACGCGTCACGAATCGTGGCTGTCCGACGATGTGTACGACGTCCTGCGCGAGCACAACGCGGCATTCGTCGCGGCGGACACGGACGAGATCGAGAATCCGGACACGATCTTCACGCCGACCGCCTCGTGGGGATATCTGCGACTGCGGCGCACCGAGTATTCGGACGAGCAGCTCGCGTCGTGGGCGCGTCGCGTCGAAGGGACGAACTGGTCCGACGCATACGTCTTCTTCAAACACGAAGACGAAGGGAAGGGTCCGGAGTTCGCGAAGAGATTTCTCGCGACCCTGCGTTGACGCCCAACAGCCTCTCCGCTACATTTCCGCGCCGTGGGTTTCCTGCGAAGCGTGATGGTCTTCTCGGTGCTGAACCTGCTCAGACTCCTGAGCAAGATCTTCTATCGCCACGACTTCGATTTCATCGGGCCGACGCCGCCCGATCCGTGGGCCGATCTGCGGCTCGTGGTCTTCCTCAATCACACGAGCCTCTTCGAGCCGTTGTTTCTCGGCGCCGTACCGGGCCGATTCATCTGGCGCCTCGCGGCGCATGGCGTCGTCCCCGCGGCTGACAAGACGACGGATCGTCCGCTCGTCGGCATGGTCTTCAAGTTCGTCGCGCACTCCGTCATCGCGATCACGCGCCAGCGCGATGACACCTGGTTCGAAGTCCTGCGCACGATCGATCCCGACTCGATGGTCGTCATTGCGCCGGAAGGTCGCATGAAGCGTGCGAACGGCCTCGATCTGCACGGACGTCCGATGAGCGTGCGTGGCGGCGTCGCCGACATCCTCAATGCAGTGAAAGAGGGCCGCATGCTCATCGCGTACAGCGGCGGCCTGCATCACGTTCAGGTTCCCGGCCACTTCCCGCGCATCTTCAAGACCGTGCGGCTGCGCGTGGAGAACCTCGAGATCAAGGACTACATCGCCGAGATGCTCGCGCGCGGCGGCGAAGAAGAGTTCAAGAAGAACGTGATGAAGGATCTCGACTGGCGCCGCGACCACTACGCGCCGGAAGAAGCGAAGGTCGCGAAAGTAGCCTGAACTTCATCGGCCGGAACCGGCCGGCTGAAGAGAAATCCCTGAATGAGATCGCAGTTCAGATCGAGCAGCAGCTCGAGCTGATCCTCGCGTTCGACTTCCTCGGCGATCACCGGAATCCCGACTTCGTGCGCGAGTCCGATCATTGCGCTGACGATTGCGCGGCAGCGGCGATCCGTTGGGAGTGGCTGGACGAACGCGCCCGGAATCTTGATCCCGTCGATCGGAAACTTCTGGAGGTGGGTGAGGGACGAGTGGCCGGTGCCGAAGTCGTCGAGCCAGAGACTCACGCCGAGCTGCTTGAGCGTGACGAGGACGTCCATCGTCTCGTCGGGATGCTCGATGTAGCTCGTCTCGGTGATCTCGAGATTCACGCGATGCACGTCTGTGCCGCACGCAGTGATGAGCGCAGTCAAACGGTCGATGACGTTGCCTTCCTCGAACTCGCGCGGCGAGAGGTTGACGTTGAGACGGACGCCGGACGGCCATTGTGCAGCGTCCGTGTACGCGCGCTTCACGAGGAGCGAGTCGAGAGCGAAGAGCTCGGGGCCGCCATTGTCTTCGGCGGCTTCGTGGATGATCGCCGCTTCGCGGATTTCCCCCGAGGAGCGGCGTTGGCGGAGCAAAGCCTCGGCGCCATAGATCGCGCCGGTGCGCGCGTGATGAATCGGCTGATAAACCAGGACGAGCTGATCCTGGCGATCGAGTGCGCGATCGAGCGCAGCCTGCGCGACGGTGTCGGACGCTTCGCGCCGTTCTACCAACGTTTGTAGAGCTGCCACGTCGCCAGTGCCGCGCCGACGAGGGCCAGCAGCACCAGGATGCGATTGCGTTGAATCTGCGACCAGATCGAAGACTGGGCGCGTTTCTGCCGCTCCACCAGCTCCATCTTCTGCAGATCCTGCCTCTTGACCGTGTCCTTCACGCGACCTTCGAAGTCGCGCAGTGTGCGCATCGGCTCGTCGGCCGCGGCGGCGCCATGCCCGGTGTCGATCATGACGGCCTCGGAGACCGCGGG
>DASVNL010000153.1:0-6773 GCA_036383875.1 Thermoanaerobaculia bacterium | reverse complement strand
GGCGGCTGGCAGAAGTTTCTTCATGGCGGTTGGTCAGAATTGCAACCGCAGAGCCAGACGTGGAAAAAGTTTCCAACAAAAATGGCGGCCGCCTGCATGCGCTTTTTTTCACAAGGGTCCGCCGTATCTCGCTTGATTACTGGAACTTCTACGCTTGCGCCCGGTGGGAGGGTCGAAAATGCAAGCGTTTTCAGTGGGTCAATCGGGAGTTGGCCTGCCGAATGCAGTAGGTGAGCGCACGATGATTCAGGTTTCGACAACGACGATTGCGAAACCCTGCTTGCGCGGGTCCCATCTGACTTGCCTGCGCCAAGTGGCTGCTGCGGGCTCCCTCCTTGACTATTGGACCGATTTTGGACGATTACTCACTTAGCTTCCTTGAACCCTACCTATTGGCCGCAGCAGTCCAGCCCGATGTACCACAAACGGACCCGAAAGGGTCCGTTAGTGCTTTCTAGGCCAAATGTTGAATCCTGAGCGAAGCCGAAGGATCTCCGGAGCCTCAGCTACGGATGATCTTCTTTTCAGCCGTGGCTCCAGAGATCCTTCGGCTTCGCTCAGGATAGACTCGAACAAATGCCGAAGCGCCCCACCCTCTTCATCATCGACGGCTCCAACAACATCTATCGCTCGTACTACGCGATCCGCAATCTCACGAACTCGGACGGCCTCTCGACCAACGCCGTCTACGGCTTCGTGACGACGCTGCGCAAGCTGCTCAAGGATCACGAGCCGGATTGCATCGCCGTCGCGTTCGATGAGGGGCGCGAAACCGCGCGCACGTCGACGTTCGCGGACTACAAGAAAGACCGCAAGCCGATGCCCGACGATCTCGTCGTCCAGGTGCCGATGGTCTACGAAGTGCTCGAAGGCTTTCACATTCCGGTCATCCGCTCGATCGAATGGGAAGCGGACGACTTCATCGGCTCACTCGCCTGCACCGCGCGCGATCGCGGATACGACGTCGTCATCGCGACGTCGGACAAGGACTTCTTCCAACTCGTCGGGGGAGGAATCCGGCTGTACCACACGGGCCGCGAGACGATGTACGACGAGAAGACCGTTCTCGACGTGTTCGGCCTGCCGCCCGAGAAGGTCGTCGACGTGATGGCGATCTGGGGCGACGCGATCGACAACATCCCCGGCGTTCCCGGCATCGGCGAGAAGGGCGCGAAGGGATTGATCCAGCAGTTCGGATCGCTCGACGGCGTCTACGAGAATCTCGATCAGATCAAGAAAGCCGCGCAGCGCAAGACGCTCGAAGAGAACAAAGAGAAGGCGTATCTCTCGCGCGACCTCGCACGCATCAAGTGCGATCTCGATCTCAACATCGACTTCGAAACGCTGAAGCGTCAGGAGCCCGATCGCGCGCGCCTGCACGAGATTTTCTCGAAGCTCGAGTTCGCGTCGCTGATGCAGGAGTTTCTGCCTGAAGCGCCGGCGGTGCCGAAAGAGTTCCGCATCGCCGCGAACGCGGATGAAGTCCGCGAGTTCATCGCGGGCAACGATCCGATCGCGATCTGGCTCGAGCCCGCGACGATCGACGGATTCGACGCGGCGATCGCAGCGTCACTCTCGCGACGCGCGTCCGAGTCGCTGATCGTTCCGATCGGCGCGACGTACGGCGGCACGGACGAGCTCAAGTCCGCGCTGCGCGAGTTGCTGTCGCAGGATCGCGTGTTCGTCGCGTATGACGCGAAGGCGCAGATGCGCCGCCTCGACGCGATGCAATGGCCGGTGCCGAAGTCGTGGTCCGACGTGATGCTGATGTCGTACGTGATCAACCCCGGCCTGCCGAGTCACGCGTTCGGCAACATCGTGCGCGATCGCCTCAAGCAGGACGTGCTCGTGCGCAAGGACGTGCAGAAGACGGCGACGCTCTTCGAGATCGATCACGAAATCGGCTCTCAACCCCTCTCCCCCTATCTCGACTACCTCGGCGAAAAGTCCGAGCTCGCGATGTCGCTCCGCACGATTCTCGAGCCTGAGCTGCGTCGCGATCCCGCGCTTCTCGACATCTACGAGCGCATCGAGATGCCGCTCTTTCCCGTGCTTGCAGCGCTCGAAGAGCGCGGCATCAAAGTCGACAGCGCGCTGCTGCGCACGATGTCGAAGTCGATGGGCGAGACGATCGCGGAGTTGGAGAAAGGCATCTACGCCGAGGCGGGGATGGAGTTCAACATCAACTCGCCTTTGCAGCTGGGGCAGGTGTTGTTCGAGAAACTCAACTATCCGGTCATCAAGAAGACGAAGACGACCAAGAGCTACTCGACCAGCGTCGAAGTCCTCGAGGAACTTGCGGAGCACGGCTACGCGGTGCCGAAGCTGATCCTGCAGCATCGCGAGCTGCACAAGTTGAAGGGCACGTACATCGACGCGTTGCCGTTGCTCGTCGGACCCGACGGGCGCGTGCACACGTCGTTCAATCAGGCCGTCGCGGCGACGGGACGTTTGTCGTCGTCCGATCCGAACCTGCAGAACATTCCGATTCGTACGCAGACCGGCCGCGAGATTCGCAAGGCTTTCGTCGCGGATGAAGGATGGGTGCTCCTCTCCGCCGACTACTCGCAGGTCGAGCTGCGCATCCTCGCGCACATCAGCGGCGACGAATCATTGATCGAGACCTTCCGGCGCGGCGACGACATTCATCGCGCGACCGCGTCGAAGATGTTCAACATCGCGCCGGAAGAGTTGACGCCGGATCAGCGTCGCGCGGCGAAGACGATCAACTTCGGCGTGCTGTACGGCATGTCCGCGTTCCGCCTGAGCAATGAGCTCGGCATCTCGGGATCGCAGGCGAAGGATTGGATCGAGGCGTACTTCGCGCGCTATCCGAAGATTCAGGAGTACCTCGATCGCACGCTCGACGAGGCGCGTTCGAGCGGCAAGGTCACGACGCTCTTCGGGCGCGTGCGGTACATCCCGGAGATTCACAATCGCTCGTTCACCGTGCGCGGCAACGCGGAGCGCATGGCTACGAACGCGCCGATTCAGGGAACGGCCGCGGACATTCTGAAGATGGCGATGATTGCGCTGGAGCGGAAACTCGCCGCGCATGGGTCGGGCGCGCGGATGCTCCTCACGGTGCACGACGAAATCGTGCTCGAGTCGCCTGAAACGAGCGCGGCTGACGTGGCGGGGATCGTGAAAGAGACGATGGAGACCATCTTCCCGCTGAAAGTGCCGCTGGCCGTGGACGTGCACTGGGGGAAGAGCTGGTACGACGCGAAGGACTAACGCCGGCACGGACGGCACCGCTGACAGTGCGACGTCTCTCCATTCTTCTCATCGCGATTTGCATCTCGTGCAAACCCGCGCCCAGGCCAGTCACGAAATCCGCTGCCACGGCCGGACCGAGCGTGCGCGCCACGGTCGTGACCGTGCGCACGAACGTCAATCCGCCGGACCGCACCATCACGCAGACCATCGCCATCGCGGGCGATCGCGCGCGCGACACGAGCGAGCACGATGTGTGGCGGCTGTACGACGTGAAGAAGCAGACCGTCACGTTCGTCGACGACATCGACAAGACGATTCGCACCGAGTCGTTTGCGGAGCTCACCAAACGCCGCAGCGCGACGATGGCCGGTGCGGTTGCGCCGTTTCATCCGCGTCCGAAACTCACGCGCGGCACGACGAAGAAGACGATGCAGGGCATCGACGCGGAGCAGTGGATCATCAGCGCGGGGACCTACAAGCGCGAGTTGTGGATCGGCGAGCATCCCGCGATTCCGCGCGATCTCTTCGCGATGATGCAGGCCAGCGAGCGCATCTCGTCGCCGCTCGCCCCGGTGATGCGCGACGTCGACACGGCGCTCGTCGCGGCGAAGGGATTCCCGCTCATCGATCGCAGCGAGCTGCCGGTCGGCAAAGCGCCGGTCATCGTCGACCGCACGGTCGTGAGCATCGTGCAGAAGGACGTGCCGGAGTCGCTGGTCACGCTGCCGCGCGACTATCGCGACGTCACGCCAAAGAAGCCGCAGTAAGCGTCACTGCACGATGCGCGAGTCGCCGACGCGCTTCGTCGCGCCGTGGCTGTCGAACCACTCGAGCAGCGGAATCGCGACTTTGCGCGAAATCCCAAACAGTTCCTTGAACGCGCCGACGTCGATGGTTTGTCCCTTCTTCGCCGCGAGCGTTTCGCGCGCGCGCTCCAGCACGTCGCGGTGCAGGTAAACGCCTTCGGCCATCCGCACGAGCGTCCCCTGTTTCACGAGGTACGCAATCACGCCTTCGATCACTCTGGGCCGCTGCGTGATCGTCTTGATCAACTCCGACACGGCGGGCGTTTGTAATCCAGCATCGGCGAATCGCAACTCGATCGCACGTGCGAGCTCGCCTTCCGTGCCGCCGAGTGTTTTCGAACGGCCGGGGATGTCGAGCGCGTCGCCTTGCACCGTCGCGATTTTCTCGGCGGCGAGGTGATGCAGGAGGAAGTTCACCGGCGCGCCGCTCGGAATCAGCTTCTGCACGAACTCGCTCTTCGGGACGTTGAGCGCCATCTTGTTGTCCTTGAAGTAGCGATCGAGCAGTTCCATCGAGCGGCGACGGAAATCTCCGAGCACGTCGGCGTGGAGAAACGTGCTGCCCGTGAGGATCACGTTCGGCACCGACTTCAGTTCTTTCGTCAGTGTCTTCACCGTGATGCCGGTGCGCGCCTGCAACTCGTCGATCGTCACGCCGCGCAGACCTTGCAGCTTCGCGATCAGCTCGACGCGTTCTTGCAGCGTCCCCGATGCGAGCGTTTCGAGAATCTCCACGCGCGTGCCGCGGCTGAGTTTCGTGAGATGCGCATCGAGGATCACGCCGCCGCCGATGGTCGTCGCGGGCGAGTAGCGGCGGATGACGAAGCGATCGCCCGCGACTGCAACGACGGGCGCTTCGAGTCGCACTTGTGCGAACGCGCTCTGACCTCCGCGCAGCTCTCCTTCGGTGTCGTCGACGAATCGGACGGTGCCGAGGAGCTCGGAGGAGAGATGGTGGAACCGGATGCGGATCTGTTCTTTGAGTGGTTTCGCGTCCGGCAGAAGTTCGAGCTTGACCGTGATCACCTGCGACGGACGCAGCGTCGCGGCGTGTAGCACTTGCTGTCCGCGATGCAGTTCGTCGAGCGCGATGTCGGCGAGGTTCATCGACGTGCGCTCGCCCGCGGATGCTTCATCGCGCGGTTGGCTGTGCACCTGGATCGCGCGCGCGCGGCTCTTCATCGAACCCGGCAGTACTTCCACTTCGTCTTCGACCTTCACGCGACCGGAGTACGTCGTGCCGGTGATGACGGAGCCGAAGCCTTTCATCGTGAACACGCGATCGATCGGCAGGCGGAACACGCGCGTCGTCGCATCACGATCGTCCACCGCTGCGACGGACGCGAGGATCGCGGCGCGCAGATCGTCGAGACCCGCGCCGGTGGTGCTGCTCACGGGGACGATCGGCTTGCCGTCGAGAAAGCTGCCGGCCACGAGCTCTTCGATCTCCATGCGCACGAGCTCGAGGATGTCGGGCTCGACGAGGTCGCGCTTCGTGATCGCGACGAAACCAGTTGGGATCCCAAGCAATCGGCAGATCGCGAAGTGCTCGCGCGTCTGCGGCTTGATCGATTCGTCGGCCGCGACGACGAGCAGCGCGGAGTCGATGCCGCCGATGCCCGCGAGCATGTTCTTCACGAAACGCTCGTGGCCGGGGACGTCGACGAAGCCGATCTGGTAGTCGTCGGTGAACCAGCTTGCGAAGCCGAGGTCGATGGTGATGCCGCGGCGCTTCTCTTCGGGGAGGCGGTCCGTGTCGATGCCGGTGAGGGCGCGCACGAGCGACGTCTTCCCATGGTCGATGTGGCCGGCGGTGCCAATGACTCGTTTCTTGAGGTTCATCCTCGCTCAGGATATGCCGTAAGCAACTGAGGAGGCAGCGTGGCGTCCTGGCCGAGGGATTCTTTCAAGTCACCGGCGTTGAGGATGGCCTGACCGCGGAAGTGATTGTTCGTCACGACGTACGTGTCCTTCTGCTGCGCCATCGCCTGAATGCGATCCACCCACGGCTCGAGCTCGCGCTTCGAGTAGAGATAGTTGTAGCGCTCCCACGACTCGTCGTGCGCGAACCACTTCTCGTAGTTGCGTCCGTGAAAGCGCGCGTAGCCGATCGGGCCGGTGACCGTGTCCGCGGGTTTGACCGAGTCGTTGAACAACGGCTGATCGACGTTCACCCACGACACGTCGTGCTCTTCGAGCAGCGCGAGAAAGTCGGGCTGTTGAAACGTCGCGTGTCGCACTTCGAGCGCTTTCGGATAGTCCGCGAGCGCGTCGAACAGCGCGATCAATCGGTCGCGTGACTCGTCCGTGTTCTTGAAGCTCCACGGATATTGCAGCAGCACCGCGCCGAGTTTGTTCGCGTCCATGAGCGGGTCGAGATAGTTGCGAAATGCGGCGACGTCGGCGGTGTCGAGCGGTGCGTTCTCGTGTGTGAATCCGCGAAAGACCTTCGTCGTGAACATGAAGTTCTCGTTCGCGGCGACGCGCTTCACCCAGCTCTTCGCGTGCGTCGGCGGAGGGATGCGATAGAACGGTGAGTTGATCTCGATCGTGTCGAAAAACTGCGCGAGATAGGCGAGGTGATCGAACTTCGAACCATGCTTCGGATAGACGGTTCCTTCCCAATCTTTGTAGCTCCAGCCGGCTGGTCCGACGCGGATTTTTCGAGCGTTTTTCAACGGTCAACACCTTGACGTTCTTATTTGGAGTTCCATCCTTCCGCGTTGCCTTACGCTCAAAACCTATGCT
>DASVNL010000152.1:0-3693 GCA_036383875.1 Thermoanaerobaculia bacterium | reverse complement strand
GCTTCGTTTCCCAGCAGGAGATGAACGCGTCGAACGCGACGTTCGCGACAGAGAAGAACAGCTTCACGTCCTGGTCGACGTCGTAGTGATCGCGACGCGACAGGTCTTGCGCGAACTGCAGCCAGTGGCCGGACTGGCCCGTCGATCGTGGACCGTCGCGCATGAACTCGACGACCGCTTTTTGTTCGAGCGTCAGCGTGGCGTTCGCCTCGATGCACTCGTCGACTTCCTTTCGAAATTCTTCCGAGCCGGCGCTCGGCGGACCTTCGCCGCGGAACTGATCGTTGCGATCGAGTCCGACCGACTTCACGCGATACCAGTGCGGCGTGAGGAAGCCCGGCCGGATCGTGCCGCCCTTTCCGTCGCTGAACGGAATCGGCTTCCAGCGCGACGGGTCCTGCTCCTCGTTCTCGCCGCGCGTAGGGCGATACATCGTGTAGTCGGAGTACGGCTTGCCGTTGCTGCCGATTTCATCGCCCAACTGATTCGCGCCGTCGCGATGCCGGTACGTGATGATCGCCGCGGCGACGGTGTTGCCGACTCCCGCCGGCGTCGACAAATCGGTCGACGTGTTCGCCGGATCGACGCCGAGCTTCGCGACCGTCTCGCGAATCCACGCGACATCTTCGGGGAAGAGATCCTCGAGGCAGCGCGTGATCGCGTAGCCCATCGCCAGCGCCTGATTTTCCCGCGTGCGTTCTGCGATCGGACGTCGCAGCGTGCCGCCCAACTGCGTGCCGACGGCTTTGTCGTCGTACGCGGCCCACGCGTCGAACATCCCGGTGGTCGAGATCATCATCTCCCGCGCGATGATCGTCGGACGCGCGCCGACGCGGCCCACGCGACGCGCGGACGTTTCGAGGATCACGTTCATCCACGTGTACGCCACGGATGGATTCGGATTCGGCGACGCGTGAATCGGCCAGCCCTTCGTCTCGACGTGCGGCGGCGTGTAGCGTGTGAAGTGGTACGACGTTGCGCCGTCGCGCGGACGCGTCGCGTTGCTGGCGCACGCAGTGAACAGGATGAGTGCGGCGACACCGCCGGCCAGACGTCGGATCCCCAACATGATCACTCCTTACCGATTTGTTGGGGCAGTGTACCGGCGCGCGACGCGCATCACCAGCGGCGGCGAAGCTCCGCGCGATGCACGACCTCCGCGACGATGAGCAGCGCCAATCCGGCCGCCGCGTAACCCGCGAGAACCACCGGCGTCGCGACGCTGAACCAGCCCGCGAAATCGAGCGACGGCGTGTGGCCTTTGTCCTGAATCGCGATGTACCAGAAGGTCAGGAAGCCGACGATGAACGTCTTCGGATTGCTGCTGATGATGCCGAGGGCCGTGGAGGCCGCGGTGAGAAACACGATGCCTGTGAGCAGCGCGATCACCGACGACGGCTGCATCGTGATTGCGCGCAGCAGCGGGACGCCGAGGAATGCGAGTGCGACGAGCAGCGAGCTCGCGAACTTCCACCAGACGAACTTCGTGCGCAGTCCGGGCGTCGCGAAGACGAGTGCTGACGTCGCGGCACGTTTCTCGCGCGATGCGATGTCGGCAATGACGATCGCGCAACCCGCGAAGGCGATCGGCATCACGCCGCCGAGAAGCGTCTTCGGATTCGATTGCGCGATCGCGGCGATGGCAAATCCGATCATGGCGATGCTCGTGAACGGGAACGCGGCGATCGTCGCGATGGCGTCGGTCGCGGCGGAACGAACGAACGACGCGCCGCTCGTGACGGAGACCAGCGCGTTGCCGGCGCGCACGAACAAGCGCGCGATCGGCTTCGACATCAGATTGAGCCGGCCGAGCCACGAGCGTCGCGACTTCTCATCGGGCACCGCGCGAACGCGCGCCGGATCGAAGCGATGGAAGAACACACGCGCGACCGCGAGAAACGACAGCGGCAGCAGCGTCGCGACGATGCGCGGGAACACCCACTCGACGCCGAAGCGCAGGCCTTGAAAGTCGAGCGTGCCTTTGGCCGCGTCGAAGTTCGTCGCGCCGATCGACAGCGACGTCGTGTGGTAGTAGCCCTTCATCTGCGCGAGCAGCAGACCCATGCCGGAGAGGTCGAAGTAGTTCGCCCAGTTCTGGCCGAGGCCCTGCTCCATCGCGGCGGTGGCGCCGCCGACGACGCTGACCCACACGAAGAAATACAGCACGTCGCCGAACTTCGAGCGGAGCACGGGCGTGCATTCGAAGAGGATCGCGATCGCGGAAACGAACGAGATCACGGGCGGCAGCAACAACAGATATTGCCCCGCGAACACGAACGGTTGCAGCGGACCCTCGCCGCGCACGAGGACCATCGCCATCGCGGTGGCCATGAAGCCGAGCGTGAAGACCGTGAGGAACACGACGTTGCCGGCGAACTTGCCGACGATGTACTCGCTGCCGCGCATGGTCGTCGAGGCGACGACGTATCCGCAGCGCGTCAGCACGTCGCGACGCAGTGCGTTCGAGATGACGTAGAAACCCGCGAGTCCGATGAAGATCGTCGCGAGCAGCGCCGTCGCCATGCCGATGGTCGCGGAGGTGTAGAGCGCGCGCTGATCTTCGATGACGATCAACGCGCGACCGGTCGACGGCGCCGGAATCCAGAGATACGGAAGGATCGACAGCAGGACAAACACGACCGCCGTCGATGGGCGTCGCAGGCGGATGAAAAAGTCCGCGCGGACGACTGCGTACAAACGATGGAGGCGCTCGCTCACGCGACGGCCTCGATGCGCGATTGCGGCGACGACTTCATGGTGAAGAGGAACGCGTCTTCGAGCGTCGGCTCGGCGAGCGTCGCATGCGCGACCGGGCGCACGTTCGACACGAAGCGCGCGTGCACGCCATCGGACTTGCGCACTGCACCGGAGACGTTCATCGTGCGGCGCAGTTCGTCGAACTGCTGCGACGGCAACACGGCCTCCCACACGCTCCCCTCCGCCCCCTTCATCAACGCTTCGGGAGTCGCAAGCGCAACGAGCTGTCCTTCCTTCATGATCGCGATTTCCGTCGCGATCGATTCGACGTCGGAGACGATGTGCGTCGAGAGGATGACCAGGCGTTCGCCGCCGAGGTCGGAGAGCACGTTGCGGAATCGCACGCGCTCCTCGGGATCGAGTCCGGCGGTCGGCTCGTCGACGATGACGAGATCGGGATCGTTGATGAGCGCCTGTGCGATGCCGAGGCGTTGCTTCATGCCGCCGGAGAACCCGCCGACCGCGCGATTCGCGGCGTGATGCAGGTTCACAAGCTCGAGCATCTCCTGGATCTTCGCTTTGCCGCGCACGCCTTTGAGCGCGGCGAAGTAGCTCAGGAACTCGATCGCGGTGAGGTTCTCGTAGACGCCGAAGTCCTGCGGCAGATAGCCGAGGCGGCGGCGAAGCTCATCGGGCTTCGCAATGATGTCGGTCCCGCGAAACGAAATGCGTCCTTCGGTCGGCTTCGTGACCGTCGCGAGCATCTGCATCAGCGTGGTCTTGCCTGCGCCGTTGGGACCGAGCAGCCCGAGAACGCCGCCGTTCACGTGGAACGAGACGTTGCGGACACCGTAGTTACCGGAGCGGAAGCGTTTGGAGACCGATTCAATCGACAGCATGTCGCCGTAGTACGGCGGCGGCTGTAACAAGTTGCGCGGCGAATTGTGGGGATGTCGGGGGGAACTACTTCTTGATCGGGATGCGCGCGACGCTCGG
>DASVNL010000151.1:0-3847 GCA_036383875.1 Thermoanaerobaculia bacterium | reverse complement strand
ATTTTGATTTCCGGAATCGGTCTGCTGCTCCTGAGCATGACGAACCGGCTCGGCCGCGTCGTCGACCGGAGTCGCGAGCTTGCGAGAGAGAATCGCGCGAGCCTGCAAGCGGATCGCGAACGCATTCCATCGCAGCTCGCGATCCTCATGCGCCGTGCTTATCTGTTGCGCTCCGCGATTGCAGCCGCCTCGGCCAGCGTGCTTTGCGCCGCGGTGCTGATCATCGTGTTGTTCGTCGGCGCGCTGCTGCATCTCCGCGTGACCGCGCCACTCGTCGGCGGACTGTTCGTCGTGTGCATGTCGTGCGTCATCGGCTCACTGGCGATGTTCATCGTCGACATCAACATGTCGTTGCGCGCACTGCGAATCGAGATCGACGCGGCGACGTGACTCGTTAGGTCTCACGCCGGCTGATACGAGCAGAGCGGATCGGACGCGAACACGTCGCCGGTCATCGCCCAGGCTCTGGCCCGCGAGCCTCCGCACAATTCGCGGAAATCGCAACGTCCGCATTTGCCGTGCAGATTGTTCGCGTCGCGCAGACTGACGAAGAGCGGGCTGTCGCGATAGATCTTCGCGAGGTGCTGCTGTTTGACGTTGCCGGCTTTCAACGGCAGGAAGCCGCTCGGATAGACGTCGCCGATGTGCGAGATGAAGACGAATCCCTTGGCTTCGTTCACGCCGCGCGGCGCGCGTGGCGGACCATTCGGCTGAATGCCGAGCGGCATCGCGCCGCCGTGCTGCAGGACATACCGGCGATAGTGCATCGCCTCGGTCGTGCGGATCGAGAACGGCACGCGCTTGCTGGTCTGGTAGAGAAACCCGAACACGTCTTCGACTTCGTCCGCCGTGATGAGGTCGGAGTTCTTCGCGCGTCCCGTCGGCACGGCGAAGAAGACGCTCCACATCGCGATGTCGAGATCCTCGAGCAACGCGACCATGTTCGGCAGATCGCCCACGGTGCGCCGCGTGACCGTCGTGTTCACTTGCACCGGGATGTTTTCGCGCGCGGCCGCGCGAATCGCGCGCAGCGTGAGCGCAAACGACCCGTCGACGCGCCGGAATGAATCGTGTTCCTCGGCATTCGGCGCATCGAGGCTCACCGCCATTCGTCCGAGCCCGTGTTCCTTCATCTTCGTCACCGCGTCTTCGGTGAGGAGCGGCGTGGCGCTCGGCGTGAGCGACGGCTCGAGACCTTTCATACGCGCGTACTGGATCAGCGCGTACGTGTCTTCGCGCTTGAGCGGATCGCCGCCCGTGAGCACGAACACTTTCGGCCGCAGCTCGGCGATCTGATCGATCAGTTGGAATCCTTCCTCAGTCGTGAGCTCGAATCGATTGCGCTTCGACTGCGCGGCCGCGCGACAGTGCACGCAGGCCAGATCGCAGGCGCGCGTGTTTTCCCAGATCACGACGAACGGACTGACGTTGAAGTCCACTGCGTTTGCGGGAGTCACCGGATGCCTGCCTTTCGCGCCCAATCGCGATACGCAATCGGCGAGATTTCGGATGGTTTGATTTCCGCGCGGCCGCCCCAGTACGTGTTGGTGTAATGAAAGCCGATCCCGGTTTTGAACAGGTGGCTGTCGATTGCGACCTTGTGCGCGAGGACCTGATTTCTCGATTCGCCGTGCGCGACGGCCATGATGTTCACGTTGTTGAGATCCGGACCCGCGTCGCGCCAGTAGCAATGCGTGAGAATCGCGAAGCGTCCGATCTCACGTCCCGCGTCGATTTCGCGGCCTTTCGGTACGGCCCAGTGAAAGAGTCCATTGAAGCTCGACAGGCGCTCTTCGCCGGCGACCGGTTTCGAGTGCTCGAGAAACGTCGAGAAGCGCCCGATCACGCCACGGCGATCGAGGTCCTCCGCGATCGTGAAGAACGTCTCGGGATCGATCCCCGCGCTGCGTGCGCGGCGTTCCCACACGTGCGGCCCGATCTCGTCGGGATCGAGATCGCCTTTCAGCGCGAGCAGAACATCCCAGTCCTGCGGGGAGAGCGTCACGATGGACGGCTCCATCGCGATTGCCTTCGTGTCGAACATCTCGCCGACGCGCATCCCTTTGCGGCGCATGTGGCCGACGCCGAGGACGAAGGCGCGCAGCGACGGCATGATGCGAAACGTCTCTGCGCCAATCTGCTTGCGCAGATACTCACAATGCGCGTCGACGGAAAATCCGGTCGGCACTTTGAGTGTCGTCCAGAGCCGCCACTCGGTCCTGCCGTTCTCGCTGTTGCGGATCACGACGTGGCCGGAGAACGGATCGTGCGCGACGATGAAGCTGAACGCCGCGTCGAGCCGCGACTCGTCGATCTTCCACGCGACGAGCGCGCCCTGCGCGAGGTTCGTCGCGAGGAGCGTCTGCCGCACGCGGCGGATCGTGCCCGCCTCGAGCATCGCGCGGATGCGTTTCGCGACGTTGCCCGGGTCGAGGCCCGCGCGTCGCGCGATTTCATCGAATGGTTCGCGGACGAATCCCTGGATGCGATCTTCCGAGACTTCGAGAATGCGCCGGTTGGTCGTCTCGCGCGGAGACACCGGGACGGTTGTTTCGAGCACTGCGGTCATGACGCGATCTCCGAGTCGAGCAGGTAGCAGCCGGGGTCGGACTGCCAGTAATCGCCCGTCGCCGCTTCGGCGCGCGCGCGGAAGTTGCCGTTACACATCGGCAGCCACTTGCACGTCGCACAACGTCCCTGCAGCCGCTCTTTGCGCGTCCGCAGTCCGTGCAGCAGCGCGACGCGTTCGTCGCGCCAGATTTCGGAGAAGGGCCGCTCGCGAATCGAGCCGAGGGTGTGGTGCGATGAGAACTGATCGGGATGCACGAGGCCGAAACTGTCGATGCAGCCGATCGCGATTCCGGTGCGATTGCCGCCGTTGCTGCGCATCAGCTTGAGCGCGCGTTCGGCGCGATCTTCGTCGCGGGCGAGGAGACGCAGGTAGATGTACGGCGCGTCGGCGTGATTGTCGACGGTCATCACTTCGATCGGACGCTCGTCGCGATTCCACTCTTCGACGCGCTCGATCAGCTTGCTCATCAACGCGCGCTTCTCGTTCACTTCGAGATCGATGCCGGCGAGATAGGCGCCGCGTCCGGAGTAGACGAGGTGATAGAGGCAGAGACGGCCGATGCTTTCTTCTTCGACGAGCCGGAAGATCGCGTCGACTTCGCCGACGTTTTCCTTCGTCACGGTGAAGCGCACGCCGACGCGAATGCCGGCGTCGCGACAGTGACGAATGCCGCGCACCGCATCGCGGAACGCGCCCTTCTTGCCGCGGAAGTGATCGTGGCGTTCTTCGCCGCCGTCAATGCTGATGCCGACGTACGCGACGCCGATCTTCGCGATGCGCTCCGCGCGTTTCGCGTCGATGAGCGTGCCGTTGGTCGAGAACGTGACACGCACGCCGAGTGACATCGCCAGCTCGGCGAGATCGAGAATGTCCGGACGGACGAATGGCTCGCCGCCGGAGATCAACAGCGCCGGCACGTTCATCGCCGCGAGGTCCCGGATCATCCGTTCCGCCTCGGCTGTCGTGAGCTCGCCGGTGAATTTGCGGATCTCCGCATCGGCGTAGCAGTGCACGCACTCGAGGTTGCAGGTTTTCGTCGAGTTCCACACGACGACCGGCCCGGAGTCGGGCCGCGCGCCCATGGTCTGTTTCGAGGAATCGGCGTCGTACCGAAGCCGGTCGCCGAAGTAGGAGGCACCGCCGAGAAGCTTTGTCACGCTGATCATGCGCTCATGATCGGGCGGGGTCGAACACCCGGCGGTGATGTGCTGAACGGGAGCGTGTGACGACGGACACAATCCGTCGTCAGATTCCCAGCACACGCACCATCGCGCC
>DASVNL010000150.1:0-19154 GCA_036383875.1 Thermoanaerobaculia bacterium | reverse complement strand
GGCCGAGCACATCGAGGACTTCGACGGGATCGCCAAGCACATCGCGAAGGAAGCGGGCGAGGGCGACGTCGTGCTGGTGATGTCGTCCGGCGCGTTCGGCGGGGTGCACGAAAAGATTCTGGATGCGTTGAAACGCTGAGGAATTGCCGCCGTTTGGCCCCTGTTCCCCTGCACTCAACCGATTGACCTTGTAGGGGAAAAACCATGCCTGAGACCAAAGCAAACGAGCTTCTCCGGAAGCACAACATCAGCGTGGATGACGTGAAGGAGCGTCGCACGTCGCTGCACCACCTCCGTCACATCGTCCACTCCGAGCAGCTTCCGTTCGACGTCTTCAAGGCGCTCGTCAAGCTGCGTCGCTAACCCTTCCCGCGGGGAAGCCCACAACACGGCGAGTCGCAAGACTCGCCGTTTTCATTGGTGCGCACTACAATTCCGCCCCCATGCCGTTTCGCGAAGACGCCACCGCCCTCATCCAGCAAAAGAAGTTCGACGATCTCGAGTCGCTGTGGATGTCACAGCTCGACTCCGACCTGTCCGACGTCGAGACATTCATCAACGCGGCGAAAGCGCTTCGCAAAGCAGAGCAACGCACGCAATCCGACACACTCCTCGGCCTCCTCTCCGACGCACTCAAAGAAAAGCAGCTCTGGCCGCAACGCCTGCAAGTGCTGAAGGAAATCGGACGGCTCTCCAAGCATCCCGCGCAGTTGCGTCCCGCCATCGACGAAGCACTCAAGAAAAGCTACGGCACGCACAAGAGCTTCGCCCGCGCCTACCAGTTCGCGAACTTCAACGATCCCGCCAGCAACCCCGTCGAACGCGCAGAGAAAATCGAGACGTGGCTCAACTACGACGAAGGGGAGTGCTTCTTCATGTCGGGACGCGGCGCGGGCTGCGTCATCGAGCTGAATCCGGAGCTCGGCATCTGCCGCCTCGACTTCGAGAAAGACAAGCGCGTCTCCGTGCCGCTCGGCGCGGCCGCGAAGTTCCTCACGCCGCTGCCGGAAGGTCACGTGCTGCGCGGAAAGTTCAGCGATCCGGAAGGGACGCAGAAGGCGGCGAAGGATTCGCCGTCCGAGTTTTTCGCGAAGATCGTGCAGAGCTTCGGACGTCCGATGGTGATGGCCGAAGTGCGCGACGCCGTGATCGGCATCGTGCCGGAAACGAAGTGGACGTCGTGGTGGACCGCCGCGCGCAAGAACCCGCAGGTCGTCGTGAGCGGCACCGGTGCGAAGGCGACGTACGCGTTCGCCGGATCGTCCGCCGACGCGCAGACCGCGATTCGCCGCGACTTCGACCGCGCCGACGTGAAGACGAAACTCGATCTCGCGCGCAAGCACAGCAACCGCAGTCAGGAGCTCGCAGACGCGTTCTCCTCCGCGCTCGCAAACGAAGCGCTGCGACTCTCGCGCACCGACGCTGCGATGTCGTGGCAGATCCTCACGACGCTCGAGTCGCTGCCGGGCCGCTACGAGACTCCCATCGATCCGGGCGATCTCCTCGGCGGCGCGATGGCCTCCCGCACGGTCGCCGCGATCAGCGACAAGCCGCTCCGCGAAAAAGCGCTCGCTGACGTGCGCAAAGCGCATCCCGATTGGACGAAGGTCTACGCCGAGATGTTCTTCCTCGATCAGGAGCCGCGCATCCTCACGACCATCATGTCGGAGCTCGAGAGCGCAGGTCAGACGGAAGTGCGCGATCGCCTCATCGACGAGACGCTGCGCTACCCGCGACGCCATCCGCACGCGTTCTACTGGTTCCTCAAGCGCCTCAACGAAGACGAGTCGCAGAACAGCGACAAGGCCACGTACCTCCTGCTCTTCCAGATCCTCGACGCGCTCACGCACGACGAGTTCTCCGGGGTGCGCGCGCGTTTGCGCGAGTTCTTCGACAAGGGCGGCCTCGCGATTCGCATCATCATGAATCAGGACAACGAGGAGCAGGCCCGCCGGCTCGTCGAAACGCTCGACCGCTACGGCGCGCTCGAGGAGTATCGCCGCGAGATCGCGAAGGGCGCGGCGCTGATGAAGTTCCCGACGCTGCGCGAGCCGCAGCAGGAGCCGGTCTACGCGACCGCGGATTCGCTCGAAAAGAAACGCGCCGAGCTGCACAACCTCAAGAACGTCGAGATCCCCGCGAACTCGAAAGCGCTGCAGGCCGCGCGTGAGCTCGGCGATCTGCGCGAGAACTTCGAGTACAAAGCCGCGCGTGCACGTGCCGAGTATTTGTCGGCACGCGTCGGCGAGCTCGCCGCGGAAATCTCACGCGTGCGCGTGCTCGATGCGAGTCAGGTCGACATCTCCGTGGTGCGCGTCGGCACGAAGCTCGAGCTGTCCAACGGCGACGTTCGCCGCGATGTCACGATCCTCGGGCCGTGGGAATCCGATCCGGAACACGGCATCTACTCGAACCAGTCCGACGTGGCCAAGAAGCTGATGGGCCACGCGTCGGGCGACGTCGTGTCGTTCATGGGCAACGACTACGTCATCGAGTCGATCAAACGCTGGAACGAGTAACGTACAATTCATCCACTTCGTGGTCCGGAGGAATCGTCCGAGATGGCTTATGTGATCGCCGAACCCTGCATCAACACGAAAGATACGGCGTGTGTCGACGTCTGCCCGGTGGACTGCATCCATCCCCGCAAGGATGAGTCCGACTTTGCGAATTACGAAATGCTCTACATCGATCCGGAAGTCTGCATCGACTGCGGCGCCTGCGAGCCGGCCTGCCCGGTTCAGGCGATCTTCCCGGCCGATCTGCTCCCCGATCAGTGGAAGCACTTCGAAGCGATCAATACTGACTGGTACAAAGCGCGCGCGTAAACGTTTTGTGATGCAGCTCACGCTTTCTGCTCAGGTCGTGATATAGATTCACGTCGGGTTACACACCGCGCCGGAAAACGGCAACAAAGGGGCGTAGAGCCCCTTTTTCTTTTTCCCGAAGTTCTTTGAGACGTTGAGTCGTTGATCGAGACCCTTCAGCTTCGCTCCCACCTCGGACCCAACCACGGAAGAGCGGGCGAATGGGCGTGCCTCCGTGGAAATTGCTGAAGCTACCTCTCTCTCTCTGCAACGCGGGCCGGAGGGTCTCGATCAACGGATCAAACGCAAAACGGCGGACCATCAGGTCCGCCGTTTTTGTTTTTACCGGCCTTTCAACATTCCGAAGATCCCGCGGACGATCTGCTGCGTCACGGTGCGTGTCGCCTGACGCGCGACGTTGTTCACGGTCCGCTCGATCGCGGACTGGCGCGGACGCGCGGTCGATGTGCGACGCCGCGCCGGCGCTCTGCGACCACTCTCGCGCCAGTCGAAATCGTCGGACTCCGACTCGTAGCGCGGCTCGCGCGCCGGCGGCTCCGGATCTTCGACTTCACTCGCGACTTCGAGCTTCTTCTTCAACATCTCGTACGCGCTCTCGCGATTGATCGCGGTCGCGTACTTGCTCGCGATCGGCGACGACGCGAGCACGCGCAGGTACGTCGCATCGTCGATCGCGGACATCGACGAACACGGCGCGAGGATCTGCGTCGTCGCAACCGCGGTGGGAACGCCTTTGGGATCGAGCACGGTCACGAGCGCTTCGCCGATGCCGAGGGTGGTGAGCGTTTTCGGGATGTCGACGAGATCACTTTCGGGGAACGTCGACGCCGTGGCTTTGATGTTCTTCGCGTCCTTCGCGGTGAATGCGCGAATCGCGTGCTGCACGCGATTGCCGAGCTGCGCGAGCACGTCTTCGTCGACGTCCTTCGGCGTCTGCGTGATGAAGAAAACGCCGATGCCTTTCGAGCGAATGAGTCGCGCGACCTGTTCGATGTGCTCGTTCAGCGCGGACGACGCATCGGCGAAGAGCTGATGCGCTTCGTCGAAGAAGAAGACGAGTTTCGGACGATCGGCGTCGCCGACTTCGGGCATCCGGTAGTAGAACTGCCCGAGGAGCCACATCATGAAGGTCGAGTAGAGGCGGGGCTTGTCCTGCACGTCGGCGAGCGAAAGGATGTTCACGACGCCTTTGCCGTTGACCGTGCGCAGCAAGTCGTTGATGTCGAGCTCCGGCTCACCGAAAAACCTCGCGGCGCCCTGCTGCTCGAGCTCCACCATCTTGCGCACGAGCACACCGACCGTCGCACTCGACATCCCGCCGTACTGCTTCAGGTCTTCCTTGCCTTCGTCGGAGAGGTACGTGAGCACGCTGCGCAGATCGTCGAAATCGAGCAGCGGCATTTTGCGGTCGTCGCAATATTTGAAGACCATCGCCAGGACGCTCTGCTGCACGTCCGTGAGATCGAGAATCTTGCCGAGGAGCACGGGACCGAAGGAGGAGACACTGGCGCGCACCTGCGTGCCGTTCTTCCCCGTCAGACTGAAGAACTCGACGGGAAACCCCTCCGGCGTGAACGTGCGTCCGACTCCGGCCGCGCGTTGATTGAGGCGATCGTTCGGCGTACCCGGCAGACACATCCCTGCGAGATCGCCCTTCACGTCGGCGAGAAACACCGGGACACCCGCGCGCGACAACGACTCAGCGAACAGTTGCAGCGTGCGCGTTTTGCCCGTGCCCGTCGAGCCGGCGATCATCCCGTGGCGATTCATCATGCGCAGTGGCACGCGGATCGGCAGGTCGCCGGTTGCGCTGCCCTCGCGAATCACGTGGCCGATGTCGATCGAGGGCTCGGTAAAGCCGTAGGAGGCTTTGTAGGTCTCATCGAAGGTCATGAGCGAGAGGATATCCTGAGCGGATGAAAGTCGCCTTTATCGGACTCGGCGCCATGGGCTTCCCGATGGCCCGCCATCTCGCCAAAGAACACGAAGTGCTCGTCTGGAATCGCACGCACGAAAAAGCGGAGCGGCACGCGCGCGAGCACGGCACGACCGTCGCGAAGGATCTCGAAGAATGCGCGTCGGCGGAAGTCATCATCACGATGCTGCCGACGTCGAAAGAAGTCGATGAGATCGTCGACGTCCTGTGGCCGCACTTGCAGCGCGGCACGTTGTGGATCGACGCGACGAGCGGCGATCCGAATGTGAGCCGCGAGACCGCGAAGCAGCTCGAGACGCACGGCATCGACTTCGTCGATGCGCCGGTCACCGGGGCGGTCGTCGGCGCGGAGAACGCGACGCTCACGATCATGATGGGCGGCAGCGCGGAGAACGTCGAGCGCGCGAAGGACGTGCTGCGCGTCAACGGCAAGACCCTCATTCACGTCGGGCCGACCGGATCGGGTCACGCGATCAAAGTGCTGACCAACACGATCATGGGCGCGACGGTGTGGATCACCTCCGAGTGCATGCTGCTCGCGAAGCAGTACGGCATCGACATGAAGACGGCGCTCGAAGTCACGAACGCGGGCAGCGGCCGCTCGAACGCATCGGAGAATCTGCTGCCGATGCGACTGCGCGACGGCAAGTGGCCGCTGGTGTTCAAGCTGCTGCATCACGACAAAGACATTCGCATCGCCGCGTCGCTGTCGCATCAGCAGCACGCGTCGACGCCGATGCTCGCGCTCACGCAGCATCTTTTCAGCAGCGCGCTGCATCAACTCGGCGACGACGCGGACTACATCGAAGTCGCGAAAATCATCGCGCAAATGAACGGAGCGTCCTGGGAGTAACGGTGCCGCGCGTCACGGTCATCATCCCGACGTACAACTGGAGCAGCGTGCTGCCGTACTCGATCGGCAGCGTGCTCGCGCAGACGTACACCGATTTCGAGCTGCTCGTGATCGGCGACGGCTGCACGGATGACTCCGAACAGGTCGTCGGGAAAATCGCGGATCCGCGCGTGCGCTGGATCGGCATCGCGCGCACGGGACATCAGTCCGGGCCGAACAACGAAGGCCTCCGCCAGGCGCGCGGCGAATGGATCGCGTACCTCGGTCACGACGATCTCTGGCTGCCGCATCATCTCGAAGTCCTGACGACGGCGCTCGCGCGCGGCGGCGATGCGGTGCATTCGCTCGTCGCGCTCGTGCCGCCGAACGACGGCGACATCACCATCTCCGTGTCGCGCTGGCGTCCGCCGTCGACGCTCCTGCATCGTCGCGACGTCGTGCTGAATTCGGGTGGCTGGCGTGACTTCCGCGAGTTGCGCGTCACACCGGAAGAGGAGTTGCTGCAGAGGATCGAAGCGGCGGGCGGCCGGATCGAACCCGTACCGCGCCTGACGGTGTTGAAGTTTCCGGCGTCGTGGCGGCGTCGTGTGTATCGCGAGCGTCCGAGTCACGAGCAGGCTCACTGGCTGGCGCGCATTCGGAGTGAGCCTGATTTCGAGGTGGTACAGTTGGCGTCGTTCGTCGCGAGACGGAAGCCTGCGTTCACGGAACGTGCGTTGCGATTGCTCACGAAGCCTTCGCTCTGGTTCTCGTTCCTCTGGCGGCGCAAGGGGGCACGCATCCGAGCGTGGCAGCGGTACAAGGGCATTGAGTAATCGCGGAGGATTCAGCAATGTTGCCTGGCGCGAAGAAAGACGGTCAGCTTGTCACCGATGAATGGCAGGTCGTCAAAGGCGGCCTCGAAGGCGTGGTCACGCGCGAGGTCCTGCACGTGCCGCGCGATCACGGCATCATCACCGAAACGTACCGCCCCGAGTGGGATCCGACCGGACTGCCGATCGTGCACGTCTACCAGTCGCGACTCTTCCCCGGCGCGATCGGCGCGTGGAGCTGTCACGCGAAACACACCGATCGCCTGTTCGTGAATCAGGGACATCTCAAGATCGTGCTGTTCGACGGTCGCGACACGAGCAGCACGTTCGGACAGATTCGCGAGCACTTCGTCGGCGATGCCCGTCCGACGTTCGTCGTCCTGCCGCCCGGCGTCTGGCACGGCCTGCAGAACCTCGGCGCATCGGACGCGCTCGTGCTGAACTATCCGACGCACGCGTACGACTACGAAGATCCCGACCATTGGCGCCTGCCGCTCGATACGGATCAGATCCCGTACACGTGGATGTCGAACAGCGGCGCGCGCATTCGTCGCGAGTAGTTAGAACGTTCCTCGGTACAACCCGCCGTCGATCTGCAACGACGCGCCGGTGACGTACGACGCGCGTTCGCTGCACAAAAACGCCGCGACGTCCGCGAGCTCCTCGGTGCGTCCGAAGCGTCCCATCGGAATCACCGCCTCCGACTTGCGCAAGTACTCCTCAGGCGTGATGCCCTGATCCTTCGCGCGAATCTCGGACAGATGCTTCTGGCGATCGGTCAGGAAGTGGCCGGGAAGAATCGCGTTGACGGTGATGCCGTCGCGTGCGACCTGATCGGCGAGCGTCTTCGTCAGTCCGGAGATGCCCGCGCGCAACGTCGAACTGACCGTGAGCAACTCGACGGGCTGCTTCGCGACGAATGACGTGAGGTGGAGAATGCGCCCCCACTTGCGCTCCTGCATGCCGGGGATCACGAGCTTGCAGAGTCGCACGACGTTCATGAGCGTCGAGTCGATGCCGCTCGACCACTGCTCTTCGGTGAGCTTCATGAACGTCGCGGCGGGCGGCCCGCCCGTGTTCGTGATCAGGATGTCGACCTGTCCGAAGTGCGCGACCGTTTCGTCGAACCAGCGCTGCAGATCGTCGGCGTTGGAGACATCGCAGGCGACTGCGAGCGCTTTGTCCTTGCCGATCGCGTCGACGACGGGCTGCAGCGAGTCCAGCGAGCGCGAGCAGATCGAGACGCGGCAACCCTCCGCGGCGAGCGCCTCCGCCATGGCCCGTCCGAGACCCTTCGAAGCGGCGGCGACCATGGCGACACGGTTTTGAATGGCGAGATCCATGAGCGGGATCATAGCTCCGCTATGATCCGGACGTGGCCACCTGTCCCAACTGCAATTCCGACAAGATCCGGCGCGGCGGGACGACCATCTGGCTCGTCTACGTGACCCTCATTGCTCTCGCGATTCCGGCCGTTCTGCTCTTCAAACTGAACGCGGCGATCGTCGCGGGGGTGATGCTCGCGGTGGTCGTGATCGCGCATCTGGTCCTCAACCAGAAGGTCTGCCTCGATTGCGGAACGCAGTGGAAGGGATGACTTTGCCTGCCAATCGTGTTACTTGGCCCGCACGTATCCATGCCTGACCCGAAATTCATCCGAAATTTCTCGATCATCGCGCACATCGACCACGGCAAGACGACGCTGTCCGATCGTCTGCTGCAGAAGACTGGTGCCGTCGAACAGCGCGAGATGCACGAGCAGATGCTCGATGACATGGATCTCGAGCGCGAGCGCGGGATCACCATCAAAGCGCGCGCCGTGATGCTCAAGCATCGCGCGGCGGATGGTCAGGAGTACACGTTCAACCTGATCGACACGCCCGGCCACGTCGACTTCACGTACGAAGTCTCGCGCAGCCTCGCCGCGTGCGAAGGCGCGATCCTCGTCGTCGACGCGACGCAAGGCGTCGAAGCGCAGACGCTGGCCAACAGCTACCTCGCGATCAACAACAACCTCTCGATTCTCCCGGTCATCAACAAAGTCGACTTGCCGTCGGCCGAGCCGGAGCGCGTGCGCGAGCAGATCGAGAACGTCATCGGACTCGACGCGCATGACGCGGTGCTCGCATCGGCGAAGGCCGGCATCGGCGTGCAGGAGATCCTCGACAAGATCATCACCCACATCCCGGCGCCCGCCGGTGATCCGGACGCTCCGACGCGCGCGCTGCTGTTCGACTCGTGGTACGACCCGTACCGCGGCGTCGTCTGCATGGTGCGCATCGTCGACGGCGAATTGCGCAAAGGGATGAAGGTCGTGTTCATGTCCACGGGACGCGAATACGAAGTCGCGGAGCTCGGCATCTTCACGCCGAAGCCGAAGGTCGTCGAAGCGCTCGGCGTCGGCGAAGTCGGATTCTTCTTCGCGAACATCCGCGACATCGTGCAGGCGCAGATCGGCGACACGATCGCGCAGGTGCGCCAGAACCCGACGCCGCTGCCCGGCTTCCAGGAAGTGAAGCCGATGGTGTTCGCGGGCCTGTTCCCGATCAACACCGAAGACTACGAAGATCTCCGCGATGCGGTCGCGAAGTTGAAGCTCAACGACGCGTCGTTCTCCTACGATCCCGAAAACTCCGTCGCCCTCGGCTTCGGATTCCGCTGCGGCTTTCTCGGCCTGCTGCACATGGAGATCATTCAGGAGCGTCTCGAGCGTGAGTTCAACCTCGAGCTCCTGACGACCGCGCCCGGCGCGCGCTATCGCGTGACGCTGACCAACGGCGATGTCATCGAAGTCGAGAACCCGCAGAAGCTCCCCGATCCCGCGAACATCAAGATGATCGAGGAGCCGTTCTTCGAAGTGACGATGCTGACGACCGACGAGTTCGTCGGACCGATCCTCGCGCTCGCGATCGATCGCCGCGGCATTCAGAAGAAGATGGAGTACGTCTCTTCGAACCGCGTGATGATCGTGTACGACATGCCGTTGAACGAAGTCATCCTCGACTTCTTCGACAAGCTCAAGTCGATCTCGCGCGGCTACGCATCGCTCGACTATCAATTCATCGGCTACCGCGAGAGCGATCTCGTGAAGATGGACATCCTCGTCAACGGCGAGCCGCTCGACGCGCTCTCGCTGATCGTGCACAAAGACAAAGCCTTCGCACGCGGCAAGATGCTGGTCGAGAAGATGAAAGAGTTCATCCCGCGTCAGATGTTCGAAGTCGCGCTGCAGGCCGCGATCGGCAACCGCGTCGTCGCCCGCGAGACCGTCAAAGCGCTGCGCAAGAACGTCCTCGCCAAATGCTACGGCGGCGACATCTCGCGCAAACGCAAACTGCTCGAGAAGCAGAAAGAGGGCAAGAAGCGGATGAAGCGCGTCGGCAAAGTCGAGATCCCGCAGGAAGCGTTTCTTGCGGTGTTGAAAATCGACTAGCCGTCTCCGGTCCGTTTCTTCTCACATCTCCTAATAAGGATTGGCACACTTCCGGCTCTGTCGGTCGGTCGACGGCGGTCGCGCGAAACGCGCGATTCGCCGGAACGAACGAGTCATTGACAAGCAGCCGTTGCCCGAGATGAACGGTCGATCCCGAGACGAAGTTGGGGCCCTTCGAGATCGTTCGCCTGCACCTCCCCGACGGCGGAGGACCCATGAAATCTTCGAGGCTGTTTCTCGCCCTTCTCGCCACCATCATTCTGCTGCATGCAGCCGCAGCACAGGCCGCAAGCATCGACATGGACGATCCTCGCCGCGCCCTCGGCCGTGAAGGCGACGTCCGCATCGACGCGCAACTCGTTCGCGACACCGTCTCGCCCGGCACGCCCATCGGCGTCACCTACCAGATCCAGAACTTCTCGAAAGTCCCCGTCGCCGTCGCGACGCGCGTCGCCGATGCGTCGTACGACGAAGACTCGCGCACCGTGACTCTGGCCATCGGCTCCGAAGTTCCGCCTGACGGCGCGATGCCGCAGATGGTGCTGATTGCGCCGGGTGAGAAGAAGGTGTTCCGCACCGCCGCCACCGCGACGTTCAACGCCGCAGCGATGCGCAGCGCATTCGCCGCGACGCCGCGCTTCGTGCAGGTGAAGGTCGCGATCATGCGCGACATCGAGCCGTTCCGTTCGCTGATCGAAGCGCAGACGCGCACGCCGCAACGCCTCACGGACGCGCAGTTCGAGAAGTGGTTCGAATGCAACGACACGATCCTGCTCAACGCTCTGCCGGTTCAGTACACACCGGCGCGTCCGGTCGGCGCGAACGCCGAGGCGCGGGGATCGTTCTAAGACTGTATCCGCCGCTCGTTGCGGATTCGCTGCAAAATGGGGGCGTTCACGACACAGGAGAACGCCCAATGAATCGCCTTCGCGCGTTGCAGTTGCTTCTTCTCGTGGCGGCCACCGGATGTGCGTCGGTGGCGCCGGTCAACATGGACGCGTCGCGTCGCGTGGTCGGTACCGAGAGCGCGGTGCGCATCGATGCTGAAGTCGTAGGCGACGAGATGCGGGTCGGCGTGCCCTTGCCGATCACGTACGAAGTCACGAATCACCGCGCCGAGGTGATCGCGATCGCGGACATCGTCCCGGAGACGACGTTCGATGCGGAGTCGAACACGCTGACGGTGAACATCGGCTCCGAGGTTCCGGGCGCGACGTTGTTGCCGCGGCTCATCGCGATTGCGCCGGGCGAGAAGAAAACGTTCTCGACTACGGCGCGCATCGCCGGCGTGCTTACACGTCCGACGGCGAATCCCAACCAGCGGCAATTGCTCGCGCTGCGCCTCAAGGTGAATTTCCTCGGCGATACGACCGGCTTCGAGGATCTCGTCCAGATGACGGAAAAGGCGGTCGCGGATTCGAAACGCGCGGACGCGGTGTTCCCCGTGTGGCTCGAGCGCAACGAGGCCGTGTACACGAACACGATTCCGATGCGCTGGATGGGACGCGCGGCGGATGCGACGAGCGCGAACCCGCCGGATGCGACAGCCGGCCGGCGCAGACGCCGCGGCTGAAACGCAGGTAGGAAACGGCGGGCCGCAAAGCCCGCCGCTTCACTCATGCGGGCCGCTTAGAAGCTGGCGACCGCTTCCTGCTCGTTCTCGTAGACTTCGAACACGGTGATGAGCTGCGTGACGTGCAGGAGCTCGTTGAGCTTCGCCGGAAGGTGAAGCAGCTTGAGCTTGCCGCCGCGATTCGTGACCGTGGTGTACGAGCCGACGAGCTCGCCGATGCCCGACGAGTCGATCGTCGTGACGCCGGACATGTCGAGGAGGATGTTGGTCTTCCCCGAGTTGATCGCGTTGGCAATCACTTCGCGGAGCTGCGTATCACCGGAGCCGATCGTGATCTTCCCCTGCAGGCTGATGATCTCGACATTCTCGACGGTGCGGGTGGTGGCTTTCATCTTCTCGTTTCTCCTTGCTTGAAAAACTGCCGCTTACGATTTCGTACTGGCGATGCCGCTGCCCTTCGCCAGGTTCTTCGTCATCACGAGCGACGTGCCGCCGCCGGGATGAAACGAGTAGGTGACCTGGTCCATGAATGTCTTCATGTAGAAGATGCCGCGGCCGCTGGTTTTCATGAGGTTCTGTGGATTCAGAGGATCGCTGACGCGCGCGGGGTCGAATCCTTCCCCTTCGTCGATGATCGTGATCTCCAGGTCAAAGCCGGTGAGCTCGAACGTCGCGTAGACCTTTTTCCGCACATCGAGCTTGTTTCCATGCTTGATGGCGTTGGCCACGGCTTCGCGGACCGCCATGCCGATCCAATGCGAACCATCCTCGTCCACCCCGGCGTTTTCGCAGAGGTGTTCGGCGATGACCTGCACCAGCTCGATATTCTCGAAGCGGCTGCTGATCGTGATCTCGACCCGTTCGCTTTCGCCGCGCTCCATGGGCTGAACCGCGCGCATTCTACACAACACTTGCTCGCCTAGCGGAGAAGACATCGGAATGGCCCCCGCGGAGGACTCGTTCCGTTCCGCATGACCACGGCTCAGCGCCTCCATCTGCTCCTTCTGATTGTTCTCGGTCTGACCGGCTCGGCCTGCGCAGATGGCTCGCAACTCGACCCCGGAATGAAGGCCGTCGAGCAGATCCGCGGGCGCAAGTTCGTGACCACCGTCAAGAACGTGACCATCGACCGCGCCGATCTGCGCAAGCACCTCGAAGAGCAGATGGTACGCACGACGCCGTACTCGCTCGAAGAGTGGGGCCACGTGTTGCGCGCGCTGCAACTCGTCGACGCGCCCGCGAAAGAGCTGCTGCCGAAACTCTTCACGCTGTACGAGGCGCAGGTGCTCGCGTTCTACGACCCGCAGACGCACACGTATTACTCGATCAAGCAGCTTCCGAATCTTCCAACCGACACGTCGAATCTCGTCGATCCGAAAACGCTCGAAGAGATGGTGATGGTGCACGAGCTCACGCACGCGCTGCAGGATCAGCACTTCTCGCTGTCGAAGCGTGAGAAGACGCTGATGCGCGACACGGACGCGAACATGGCCTATCACGCGGTGCTCGAAGGCGAGGCCGTGCTGGTGATGCTCGCGCACATGCTCGAGAAGTCGGGCGTCGATTTGTCGGAAGTCGTGAAGAACGATGCGATGCTCGACACGATCTCGGCGGCGGCGATCTCCGAAGGGATGATCGATCCGTCGACGCCGAAGTACTTCGCGGAGATGCTGAAGTTTCCGTATCTCGAAGGACTGAAGTTCGTCGTCAACGCGTATCGCCGCGATGGGTGGAAAGCGCTCGACGCCGTGCATGCGAATCCGCCGCGCAGCACCCGCGAAGTGCTGCATCCCGACGAGTACTACGCGCGCGTCGCAGCAGCGAAACCGGCGAAAGCGTGCGACGAGAAAAAGCCCGCCGACGCTCTCGCCGTCGAACACCTCGGCGAGTTCCACTGGGCCTTCCTCGTCGGCGAGAACGCATCGCGCGGCTGGGTGACCGATCGCGCGGTGATCTGGAAGGATGGCCGCGTGGCCATCGACACGACGTGGGAATCGCCCGAGCGCGCCACCGCATTTGCCGATGCGTATGCAGCGTTCCTGAAAAATCGCAGCGTCGACGCGAAGTTCACCCGCGACGGCGCGACCGTGAAAGTGACGTACACCGCGAAATGAACATCGATCCCTCCACCATCGAGCAGGACATCTACGACGGCTCGTTCCGCCAGCGCCTCGAGGAAGAGCTGAAGCTCGGCTTCACCCAACTCCACGAGTCCGGCGAACGCCTCCCGCCGCCGTCGCACTACGCCGCGCAAATCGCGGAGATCGTGAACCGCGACCTCGAGCTCTCCGAAGAAACCAAGTACGAGCTGTACCAGGAGATCCTGGATGCAGTGGCGAACGCGCGCGCGGCGGTGCTGGGCGAAGACGCGCCGAACTAACGAGCCTCGGCTACACTCGCGCCGACGTGAAGCACTCACTGCGCCGCCACAAACCTCTGTCGTCCTTCGCGACGACAGGTGGTTGAGCCTGCAAGCTGGGTCAGGATGACCTGCGTTCGATCCTGGCGAAACTCCCCTCGAGTGAAGGGGCTGGGAATCTCATTGTCGGAACGTCGACCAGTGATGACGCGGCGGTGATTCGCATCGCCGGCGATGTCGCGATCGCGCAGACCGTCGACTTCTTCACGCCCATCGTCGACGACCCGTATTTGTTCGGACAGATCGCCGCGGCGAACTCGATCTCCGACATCTACGCCATGGGCGCCACACCAATCCTCGGACTCGCGATCGCCGGATTTCCAACCGACGAACTTCCGCTCAGCGTGCTCGAAGACATTCTTCGCGGCGGCGCGGACAAAGCGATCGAGGCGGGGTTTTCCGTCGCCGGCGGACACACCATCATCGACGATGTGCCGAAGTACGGACTCGTCGTCACCGGCGTGGTCGCGGTCGACAAACTCGTGCGCAACTCGACCGCGCGCGCAGGCGACGTGCTTTTTCTCACCAAGCCGATCGGCAACGGAATCCTCGTGAGTGCGAATCGCGCGAAGAAGCTCTTTCACAAGAAACCGCCGCTCGATGATGCGATTCGCTGGATGACCACACTCAATCGCGACGCCGCGAGCGCGATGACGCACGTCGGCGTGAACGCCGCGACCGACGTCACGGGCTACGGCCTCATCGGACATCTCCTCGAAATGTGCGAAGGCTCGGGACTCGGCGCGGAGGTTCGCGTGTCGGATGTGCCGGTGCTCGCAGGCGCACGCGAAGAGCTCGGGCGCGGATTTCGTCCCGAGGGGACGATGCGCAACGCCAACAGCTTCCGAGGGCGCGTGCAGTTGAATGTGCCCGAAGTCGAGTTCACATTGATGTGTGATGCGCAGACTTCCGGCGGATTGCTCATCGCCGTTCCATCGGACCGGGCGGATGCGTTCGAGTCACGGATGAGCGAAAGCGGTCTGTTCTATGCAAAGGTCGGGAAGATGACGGAACGGCGGGACTCCGCTCAGGGCCGCATCACACTCAACCCGTAAGGAGCGTAACGAATGGCTGACTCGCAACAGGATTTTCCGGACAACGTGAACACGATCCCCGCGGAGGATGGAACGACCTGGGTCGAGATCGCCAGCACCGGCACGGCAGACGAGGCGACGTTGTTGGCTGGCTTCCTCGAGGCCGAGGGGATTACGGCGCAGATCGAGAACGTGAAGTTCGGAATGGAGCCGATCAACTTCGGCACGATGGGCGACATTCGCGTGTACGTCGGCGGCGCCGACGAGGCGCGCGCGCACGAGCTGCTGGCGCAGCGCAATCAGCAGTACGAGCAGCTCAACGATGACGACGAGACGCTCGTGACGGACGAGGGGCCCGCGGTCATCGACGAGGAATCGCGCGCCGAAAATGATGACGGCGTCTAACAACGAACCGCAGCACGAAGCGCCACCGCCCGATCAGGACGAGCGCATCTCGATGCCGAAGTGGATTCCGATCCTCATCGGCGCGGTGCTCGTGACGATCGCCGGCTTCGCCGTGTTCACGGGCTTGCGTTTCCGCGAGCAGGAGCCGCTCGGCGGCGCAGTGAAAGAACGGCACGAGCCGGGATCATCGACGCCTGCACCTCCGGGCGAGCCCGATGCCGGTGCGTCGCTGATGGTGCACGGCGAAGAAGGCGACACCACGCCGACTGCGAACGCGCCGGTCGAAGGTCGCTCGCGCGCTGTGATCACCGGCGGACCGCAGGGCGTGCAGAGCGTCGTGCGCATCTGGGCGCGTCGCGGAATGGTGCTGAACGTATTGCCCGAAGACGCGATGGTCTTCGTCAACGACGTGCCGATCGGCCACGTGAATCAGTTCAACACGATGGACGAGGTGTACGACTTCGCGCAGCCTGGCAGTTATACGGTGCGCATCGTTGCGCCGAATGGCGCGGAGTCGAAGTACATCGTCACGGCAAGCGACGACGCGAAGCAGGAAGTCGCGAGAATCAGCGCGAAGTTGTGAGCGCCGGCCGGAAACCGGCGCTCCATCCAATTCGCTAGTGATGCGCGGCGGCTTCGCCTTCCTTGCCCTTCTTCGACTCGACGATGATCTTTTCCTGCAGGGAGCGCGGCACTTCTTCGTAGTGCGAGTACTCCATGTGGAACGAGCCGCGGCCTTGCGTGATCGAGCGCAGCGTCGAGCCGTACGTGAGCATCTCCGCGAGCGGCACGCGCGCTTTCACGACCTGCGTTTCTTCTTCCGCGTCGACGCCTTCGACGCGGCCGCGTCGTGAGTTGAGATCGCCCATCAAGTCGCCGACGTATTCGGACGGCGCGGTGATGTCGACGTGCATGATCGGCTCGAGCAGCGTCGGGCGCGCCTTCTCCATCGCTTCCTGATACGCGAGCGAGCCCGCGATCTTGAACGCCATTTCGGACGAGTCGACGTCGTGATACTGGCCGTCTTTCAAGCGCACGCGGAAGTCGACCATCGGGAAGCCCGCGAGGTAACCTTTCACGCGCGCGTCCTGAATGCCCTTCTCGACCGCGGGGATGTACTGACGCGGAATCGAGCCGCCGAAAATCTCGTCGACGAATTCGAAGTCTGCGCCGCGTGGCAGCGGCTCGACGGTGATCTTGCAATCCGCGAACTGACCGTGACCGCCGGACTGTTTCTTGTGGCGGCCGTGCGCATCGGCGGGACGCGTGATGGTCTCGCGATACGGAACCTTCGGCGGATGCAGCACGACGTCGACGTTGTACTTCTTCTTCAACTTCGCGACGACGATCTCGACGTGCAGTTGTCCCTGACCGCTGATCAGAAACTCTTTCGTCTGTTCGTCGCGCGCGAACTTGATGGTCGGATCTTCTTCGATGATGCGATGCACGGCAGCGCCGAGTTTGTCTTCATCGCCGCGCGCCTTCGGCTCGACCGCGAACGCAATCGCCGCCTCGGGGTACGTGATGTAGTCGAAGACGACCGGATGATCCTTCGCGGCGATCGTGTCGCCGGTGTACGTGTCCTTCAGTTTCGCGACCGCGCCGATGTCGCCGGCGCGCAGCTCCGGAACCGGCACCTGCGTTTTGCCTTGCAGCACCTGCAGCTTGCCGACGCGCTCTTCGTGATCGCGCGTGCCGTTCCAGTACGGCGTGTCTGACTTGAACGTTCCCGAATACACGCGGAACAGCGACACGCGGCCTGAGAACGGATCGGAGAACGTCTTGAACACGATCGCGCCCGGGAACGCCTCGGGGCGTCGATCGAATGCGACCTTCTCGCCCTTCGCGTTTTTTCCTTCGATCGTCTTCACTTCGTCGGGCGAGGGGAGCATCGACACCATCGCGTCGAGGATGAGATGTCCGCCGATGTTGTGCGATGCGGACGCGATGAGCACGGGATAGATCTGATGATGCGCGACCTCGCGCTTCAATCCGTCGAGCAACTCTTCCTGCGACAATCCGCCCTGTTCGAAGAAGCGCTCCATGAGCGTGTCGTCGCCTTCCGCGACCTTCTCGATCAGCTTCTCGCGATAGTCGTCCGCTTCCGATTTGAGGTCGGCCGGGATGTCGGTGGCGTCGAACTTGCCAGACCCGTCGGTGTGGTAGACGAAGGCCTTCATGGCCACGAGGTCGATGACCCCTTTGAACCCCTTCTCTTCGCCGATCGGAAGTTGAATGGGAACGACGTTCTTACCGAACTTCTTTTGCAGAGCTTCGAGCGAGCGGGAGAACGACGCGCGCTCGCGATCGAGCTTGTTGATGATGATCACGCGCGGCAGCGCGAACTCCTCGGCGAACTTCCAGACCTTCTCGGTCGTCACTTCCACGCCGGTCACGCCGCTGACGACGATGGCCGCCGAGTCGGCGACGCGCATCGCGCCCTTCGCTTCCATGATGAAGATCCCGAAGCCCGGCGTGTCGAGCATGTTGATCTTCGTGTCTTTCCACTCCGCGTAGGCGATCGCGGCGGAGATGGAGTGCTTTCGCTCGATCTCGTCCGGATCGAAATCCGTCACCGTCGAGCCGTCTTCGACGCGGCCCATGCGGGTCTGCGCACCGGCGTCGTACAGCAGTTGAGACACGAGCGTGGTTTTGCCCGTGTCGTTGTGTCCGACAATCGCAACGTTACGTATCTCCGAACCCGAATAAACCTTCATGAGCTCGACTCCGTAAGGGGATTTTGAACAGGCGTGACATCATAGATGAAAACAACGTCGCCGCTTTTGTCGCGCGGCGCGAACCACTCCGATATCGGCGAACGTCCCGGGAGAGAGACCTGGTCCGTTCCGCGCCGGCGGCGGTGCCGCCTCCCGAGGTTATGATTGACGGCTGATGCGACGCGCAACACCGGAGACCGAACGCCCTTGAAGCTCGGACGTTATGAAGTCGTGCGCGAGCTTGGCAAAGGTGCGATGGGAATCGTCTACCTTGCCAAGGACCCGCTCATCGGCCGTCTCGTCGCGCTGAAGACCATTCGCTCGGCAGCGCACGCGGACGACGACGAGACCAAAGAATTTCAGCAGCGCTTCATTCGCGAGGCGCAAGCGGCCGGCATCCTCAATCATCCTTCCATCGTCACGGTGCACGACATCGGACAGGACGACACCAGCGGCGTTTCGTTCATCGCCATGGAGTACGTCGAAGGGAACAACCTCAAGGAAGTGATGGCGCAGGGCCGCGCGCTGTCGTTCGAGCAGATCGCGGACATCATCGGGCAGGTCGCGGATGCGCTGGACTTCGCGCACGCGAAAGGCATCGTTCATCGCGACGTCAAGCCGGCGAACATCATCCTGCTCGAAGGCTATCGCGCGAAGATCACCGACTTCGGCATCGCCAAGATCGCATCGGGCAACTCGAACCTCACCACCACCGGACAGTTCCTCGGCACGCCGAACTACATGGCGCCCGAGCAGATCAAAGGCGCGCCCGTCGACGGTCGCACCGACATCTTCTCGCTGGGCATTTGTTTGTACGAATGCCTCACGCGCCGCAAGCCGTTCGGCGGCGACTCGCTCACGTCGATCTCGTACAAGATCGTGCACGAGCCTTTCCCGCCGATACACGACATCAATCCCGCGATCCCTGAAGGCTTCGAAGACGTCGTCGCCAACTGCCTCGCGAAAGATCCGGCCAAGCGCTATCAGCGTGCGCGCGACCTCGGCAACGCGTTGCGCGCCGTCAGTCGCGGCGAACGTCCCGTGCGTCCCGTCGATCCGATGCTCGCGGAAGAGACGATGGTCACGCGCACCGATCGCTCGAACGCGACGCCCGCGAGTCCGACGATGGAAGTGCCGTTCCCGC
>DASVNL010000149.1:0-9379 GCA_036383875.1 Thermoanaerobaculia bacterium | reverse complement strand
CCTCAGCGTTTCAACGCATCCAGAATCTTTTCGTGCACCCCGCCGAACGCGCCGGACGACATCACCAGCACGACGTCGCCCTCGCCCGCTTCCTTCGCGATGTGCTTGGCGATCCCGTCGAAGTCCTCGATGTGCTCGGCCAGGATCCCATCCGCGTTCAACTTTTCGAGGATCGTCTCGACCGACATCATCTTGTCGAGTCCGTAGCGCGTCGCGTAGCGCTCTTTGTAGAACACCGGCCCGATGACCACGCGATCGGCCTCGTGAAACGCGGCGACGTAGCCGTCCTCGAACTCTTTGCGTGACGACGAGATGGAGCGCGGCTCGAACAGCGCCCACACGCGCTGATTCGGATAGCGCTTCTTCGCGCCGGCAACGGTCGTCGCGATCGCGGTCGGGTGATGGGCAAAGTCGTCGATGACCGTCACGCCGCGCTCGACGCCGCGCACTTCCATGCGCCGCTTGATGCCCTGAAACGTCTCCAGCCCCTTCTGGATCGCTTCCGCCGAAACGCCGCGCAGTCGCGCGATCACGGCGTCTGCGAGCGCGTTGAGCACGTTGTGGCGTCCGGAGAGCGTGCTCTGGAAGCGGAACCACTCTTTCCCTTCCCACCACGCCGTGAACGCCGTCCCTTCCGGACGCTCTTCGACGTCGGTGGCGTACGCGTCGGCGCTGCTGTCCCATCCGAACGTGATCCAGCGTCCGCGCGCTTCGCCGCGCAGTCCCATCACGTTCGCGTCGCCGGCGTTCGCGACGATCACGTCGTCCGCGGTCGTCTGCTGCACGGCTTTGCGGAACGCGCTGACGATCGCCTCGAGGTCGGCGTAGATGTCGGCGTGGTCGAACTCGATGTTGTTCAACAGCAGCGTGTTCGCGTGGTAGTGCAGGAACTTCGGACCTTTGTCGAAGAACGAGGTGTTGTACTCGTCGCCTTCGATGACGAACTCCGGCCCCGCGCCGAGCTTGAAGTTGTGGTTGAAGTTGAGCGGGATGCCGCCGACGACCATGCTCGGATCGCGTCCGGCGGACTCGAGCAGCCACGCCATCAGCGAGGTCGTCGTGGTTTTGCCGTGCGTTCCGGTGATCACGATCGAATGTTTCCCGCGGATGAACAGGTTGTAAATCGCCTCGGGCATCGACGTGTACGGCAGATCCTGCTCGACGGTCGCGGCCGCTTCGGCGTTGGTGCTCGCGGCGACGTTGCCGATCACGACGAGGTCGGGGCGTAACGTCTCGAGATGCTCTTTCGTATATCCCTCGAGCACCGGAATGCGGAGCCGTTCGAGGTACGTCGACATCGGTGGATAGACGTGCTCGTCGGAGCCGTAGACTTCGTAGCCCCGCTGTTGGAGCATTCCGGCGAGCGAGGCCATGGCGGTGCCCCCGATGCCGATGAGATACACGCGTCGAACGTCGGGCAGTTCTTTCAGGTGAGGCATTTCAGAAACGCGCTCCTCGCAAGTTCCGTGCTCTGTTCGGTTCAGAGCGGGCGAGCCACTATATCTATGGAATGGTGCTTCCGGCGCCCATGTTCGGAACGCCAGATTAATCGGTAAAACCAGGAGGATTTCTGCCCATGTCGAAGCGTTTGTTCACCACGACTCTCGCTTTCGCTCTGACGCTCGCGGCTTCGGTTGCCGTCGCGGCAGACAAGAAAGCTGACACCAAGGCCGCGGAGACCAGCGCCGCGAAGGCCCCGCGCCTCTCGCTCGTCGAGCCGGTCAAGGATTTCGGGACGGTTCCCAAAGGCGAGAAGCTCGACTGGAGCTTCGAAATCAAGAACACCGGCACCTCGGACCTCGAGATCCTCGCCGCCAAGCCCGCCTGTGGCTGCACGGTCGCCGATTTCGACAAGGTCATCAAGCCGGGCGCGATCGGAAAGGTCACGGCGCACGTCGACACGACGAACTTCGCCGGCCCGATCTCGAAGGCCGTCATGCTCGAGACCAACGACCCCACTGCGCCGAGCGCGCAGGTCACGATCTCCGCGGTCGTGAAGCCGTTCGTCGAAGCGTTCCCCACCGGTTTCGTCCGCTACAACATGATCCAGGGCGACATCGAGAAGCAGAGCCTCACGATCTTCTCCGAAGAAGAAGAGCCCTTCGACATCGTGAAGATCGAAGTCCCCGCTGAGTGGATGAAGGCCGAGTTCGCGAAGCTCGACTCCGCCAGCGCGGTGCCGAAAGTCGGCCGCGCCGGTCAGAACCAGTACCGCGTCGACATCACCGTCGGCGGCGATGAGGCGAAGGTCGGCCCGCTCGCCGAGAAGATCCACATCATCACCAACTCCAAGCACCAGCCGGACTACTGGGTCAGCGTCACGGGCGTCATCCGTCCGTCCGTCCGCGTCGAGCCGACCGGCATCAACTTCGGCGAAGTCTCGCCGGCCGACACCGCGGCGACGCGCACCGTCGTCCTCCGCTCGAATGACCTGAAGACGCCGGAAGCGTTCGTCGTCACGAAGGCCGAGTCGGGCGTCGCGGGCGTCACGACCTCGATCAAGCCGACCGACAAGAAGGGCGAGTACGAAGTCACCCTGCAGGTCGGCAAGGACGCGAAGCCGGGCGCGATCGACGGCAACGTCACGGTCTACACCAGCGACAAGGTCAAGCCGACGGTCGTCATCCCGATCAAGGGCACGATCAAGGCCGCCTCGTAAGCGTCAGATCCAATCGCAACTCTTGAAAGCGGCGACCTTCGGGTCGCCGCTTTTGTTTTCTGTTCAGAGCACGACGGAAACGCCGGTGCCGTCGCCGACCGGCAGGATGTTCGTCACGAGCCGCTCGTCCGTCGCGATGCGTTGATTGAACGCGCGCAACGCATCTGTCGGCGCATCGTGCTCGCCCGCGGCGACGCGACCCTTCCACAGCAGGTTGTCGCAGACGATGACCGCACCGCGCTCGAGTTTCGGCAGCAGCGCGTCGAGGTAGTCCTCGTACTCGGTCTTCACACAGTCGATGAAGACGAAGTCGAATGGTCCGGTGAGCCGCGGCAACACTTCGAGCGCCGCCCCTTCGTGAAACACGACGCGACACTGCAACGCGGCCTCGCCCACGAAGCTCTTCGCGGTCGCGAGTGTGTTGTGGTCGATCTCGATCGTCTCGACGACCGCGTCGGCGTCGCATTCGCGGCCGATGACGATCACCGAGTAGCCGATGTTCGTCCCGACTTCGAGCACGCGACGCGGGCGCTTCATGCGCACGAGTCCGCGAATGAGCTGCGCGACTTCGGGATCGGCAATCGGGTGGCGATTCTCCTCCGCGAATTTCTCCATCCGCTCGAGGAGCACGTCGCGCGGCGGCAGCATCGAGTCGAGATACTCCGCCTGATTGCGGCGAAGAATGGCGTCCATGCGATCTTTCATGGACGCCATTCTAAGTGTCAGTTCACGGGCTTGGTCGCGCGAACGAAGCCGCTCATGAACGCACCGTCGACTTCCGCCGGCAACGACTCCACGTCGATGCCCGCCTCGGTGAGAAACGCGCGCGCATCATCGAGGCGATAGACGCGCGTCGGCTCGATGCCCACGCCTTCGAATCCGGCGTCGCGCAGCAGCCTCTCGTACTCATTCACTTCGAGCGCACCGGCGACGCAGCCGATCCACAGCTCGACGTTGCGCGCGATCGCCTCCGGAATCTCACCGCGACGCACGACGTCCGACACCGCGAACCGCCCGCCCGGCTTCAACACGCGAAACGCCTCGCGCAGCACCTTCGGCTTGTCCGCGGAGAGGTTGATCACGCAGTTCGAAATGATCACGTCGACGGAGTTGTCCGGCAGCGGGATGTTCTCGATCTCGCCCTTCAGAAACTCGACGTTCGTCACGCCGGCCTTCGCCTTGTTCGCATTCGCGAGCGCGAGCATCTCGTCCGTCATGTCGAGCCCATACGCCTTCCCGCTCGCCCCCACACGACGCGCCGACAACAGCACGTCGATGCCGCCGCCGCTGCCGAGGTCGAGGACCGTCTCGCCTTCGTTGAGCTGCGCCAGCAACGTCGGATTCCCACACCCCAACGACGCCAGCACCGCCTCCTGCGGCAACACCGCCGTCTGCTCGCCGCCGTAGAGATTCGAGGTGATCGGATCGTTCAAACCCCCGCCACAACACGACGCCCTTCCCGTCGTCACCTGCTTCGCCGCCTCCGCATACTTCTCGCGGACTGCATCCTTGATCGTCGTTTCCATGAGCGCACCGCTCCTTTCACATTCGTTGATGCGAATATGTGATCGCGGAACGCATCTGTCAAGGCGAATTTGATTAAGAGCTGGCGTCTTGTTGTAGTCGCTTCCACATCTCAATGAGACCGCGGCCGCCCGGATGCACAGTCGTGCGCTCGAAACCGTTCAACTTGATCCACGAGCACGACGCGGATTGGCGACCATTCTCAAGAAACCCGGCGACGACGATCTCCGCCAGCGCGGGCTGAAGAAACAATTCTCGCGGCCACTGTTCGATGACCTGTCCGCCCAGACAGACGTACACCGTCGGAGCGGACATCTGAGTTCCGACCGAAGCGACATGTCCCGTGGAAGATGAGTCTTCGAAGCAAACCAACGACAACACACCTGCCCCGCGGTGATGCTCGATCAGCATTCGTGGGTAGGGATCTCGTTCATCGTCTGGATGGATGACCGCCTCCGGCCACGTGCCCGGCGTCATCAGGTGCGCGATGAGCGAGGCTGCATCCAGCGACAGAGGTTGCTCCTGCTCGATGGACCAGACGAGAAGACGTTTGCTCACTCGGCGAACCCCTTTTCTTACCGGGCCTCGACCGCCTCTTTCAGCTTCTCGGCCTGGAAGTGCGACGTCAGGGGGTCGATGATCACGTCGATGTAGCCGTTCATGATGTCGGGGAGGTTGTGAACGGTCAGGCCGATGCGGTGGTCGGTGACGCGGTCCTGGGGGAAGTTGTAGGTGCGGATTTTTTCCGAGCGGTCGCCGGAGCCGATCATGCCTTTGCGCGTCGCGGAGAGCTCGGCTTCGCGCTTCTGGCGTTCGATGTCGTAGAGGCGCGCTTTCAGGACTTTGAGCGCCTTCGCGCGATTCTTGATCTGCGACTTTTCGTCCTGACACGACACGACGACGCCGGACGGGAGGTGGGTCATGCGGACGGCGGAGTAGGTCGTGTTGACGGACTGGCCGCCGGGACCGGACGAGCAGAAGGTGTCGATGCGCAGATCCTTTTCGTTGACCTGGATGTCGATGTCTTCGACTTCGGGGAGGACGGCCACGGTGATTGCGGACGTGTGGATGCGGCCCTGCGTTTCCGTCGCGGGGACACGCTGCACGCGGTGCACGCCGGACTCGAACTTCATGCGCGAGTAGACCTTGTTACCTTCGATCTGCAGCGTCGCGTCCTTGATGCCGTTGACGGACGAGTAGTTCGCATCCGTGATCTCGACTTTCCAGCGACGCATTTCCGCGTAACGGATGTACATGCGCATGATCTCCGCCGCGAACAGCGACGCTTCGTCGCCGCCCGTGCCGGCGCGGACTTCGACGAAGACGTTCTTGTCGTCGTTCGGATCTTTCGGCTGCAGGAGGATGCGCAGCTCCGCTTCGAGCTCGGGCGCTTTCGGCTCGAGATCGGCGAGCTCCATCTCCGCGAGCTCGCGCATCTCGTCATCCGAGCGCTGCATCTCGCGTGCATCGGCGATGCGCTTCTGCACGTCGCGCAATTCGCGGAACTTCGCCACGACCTCTTCGATCTCGGAGATCGACTTCATCGCCTCGCGAAAGAGCGCGACGTCCGTCACGATCGACGGATCGGCGATCTTCCGCTGCAGTTCTTCGTAGCGCTTTTCGATGTCGGTGAGTTTTTCGTACATACGCAAAAAGCTCGCAGGTTGCCCCGCGAGCCCTCCAATGATCCCAGTGAGTAGCTAAGCGACTGCGGCTTGTTCCGGCTCGACCGCGTCGTACAGCAGCGCCTCTTTGAGCGCGATGATCGCGATCTCGAGCTGCTTGTCGTCCGGCTCTTTGGTCGTGATGCGCTGCAGCCACATGCCAGGACGAACCAGGACTTTGCAGACCGGGTTGTTCAGATGGCGTGCGGAGAAGCGGATGATCTCGTAGGCGAGACCGGCGATGAGCGGGATGAGGACCACGCGCGCGCCGAACTTCAGCGCGAACGGCGCGGTCGAGGGGATCAGCGAGAAGACCAGGATCGAGATCGCCATGACGAACATGAGGAAGCTCGTTCCGCAGCGCGGGTGCAGCGTCGACTTCACGCGGGCGTTCTCGACCGTGAGGTCTTCGTTCGCCTCGAACGTGTAGACGGTCTTGTGCTCGGCGCCGTGGTACTGGAACACGCGCTTGATCTCGTCCATCAGCGAGATGGACGCGATGTAGACGAAGAAGAAGATCGCGCGGATCACGCCGTCGATGGCGTTGTAGAGGACGTTGCCCATGTCCGGCAGCAGATAGTGCCGGATGAGGTTCGTGAGGCCGAGGGGCGCGAGAATGAACAGGCCGACACCGAGCACGAGGGCCATGCCCATCGAGCTCGCGATCGCCCAGTTCGACATCTCCGGCTCGCCGTCCTCACCCTCCGACGCCACGCTGGCCGAGTAGTTCAGCGCGCGCATCCCGAGGATGAGCGACTGAATGAGCACGACCGAGCCGCGCAGCACTGGCGCCTTGAGGAAGGGATACTTGGTCGTCACGGAGACGAGCTTGTCCTTCTTCAGGGAAACGCCGCCGTCAGGTTGCCGGACGGCGACGGTGTAGCCCGTGAGAGAGCGCATCATCACGCCCTCGATGACCGCCTGGCCACCGATGAGCATGTCGACGTTCTTGTCCTTACCCGTCCCGGAGGGCATGGCGGACGTCAGACCATTCGTGAACGCGCCGAACGCGCCTGCGATGATCTTTGCCGCACCCCGCCAGGAGGAGAACATTACTTTGCCGCCTTCGCCGGATTCTTCGCGTACTTCTTCTGGAAGCGGTCGATACGGCCGGCCGTGTCGACGAGCTTCTGCTTGCCCGTGAAGAACGGATGGCACTTGGAGCAGATCTCCACACGCAGTTCCTTGCGCGTCGAGCCCGTCGTCCAGCCTTCGCCGCACGCGCAGTGAACGTTAACCTGCTGATATTTCGGATGAATCTCTGGTTTCATGGGCTTACCTCTTTAGTTTCTGGCGTCAAGGGAACGGGCAGTATAAGAGAAAAATTCTGGGAGGCCTGAAACGCGGCCGTTACTTGCCGCCGAACATCCGCCACACCCAGAACATGCAGGCGCCGATGAACGCCGACATCGGAATGGTCAACACCCAGGCCCAGACAATCTTCCCGGCGATGCCCCAGCGAACCGCGCTCAGCCGGCGCGTCGCTCCGACGCCGACGATGGCGCCGGTGATCGTGTGCGTCGTGCTGACCGGGATGCCGAGGTGCGTCGCGATGAAGAGCGCGACCGCGCCGGCGGTCTCGGCCGCGAATCCCCCGACCGGCTGCAGCCGCGTGATCTTGCTGCCCATCGTGTGGATGATGCGCCAGCCGCCGCTGAGCGTGCCCAGCGCGATCGCCGCGTGCGCCGCGAGGATGACCCACAGCGGGATCGTGAAGGTCTTGAGATAGCCGGCGGTGAAGAGCACGCCGGCGATGATGCCCATCGTTTTCTGCGCGTCATTGCCGCCATGGCCGAGGGAGTAGAGCGCGGCCGAGACGAGCTGGAGTTTGCGGAACGTGCGGTCGACGCGCACCGGCGTCGCGCGCTGGAACAGCCAGTAAATCGCGACCGTGATGAGCAGCGCGAGCGTGAGGCCGATGAGCGGCGCGAGGACGATGTAGACCAGGGTCTTCGTCCAGCCGGAGATGATGATCGCGCGGAAGCCGAAGTTCGCGATCGCCGCGCCGGCGTACCCGCCGATGAGCGCGTGCGACGAGCTCGTCGGCAGGCCGAAGTACCAGGTGATGAGATCCCAGATGATCGCGCCCATCAGGCCGCCGAAGATGACGCCGAAGGTCACGGCGTCGAGATCGATCATCCCCTTGCCGATCGTCTTGGCGACCGCGGTGCCGAACGTGAACGCGGCGATGAAGTTGAAGAACGCGGCCCAGACCACGGCCTGGCCGGGCGAGAGCACGCGAGTCGAGACGACCGTGGCGATCGAGTTCGCCGCGTCGTGAAAGCCGTTGATGTAGTCGAACGCCAGGGCGACGACGATCAAGCCCACTACCGTCAGAAGCAGCATCGTCTCAGCCGTGCTTCACGACGACGTTCTCGAGCAGATTCGCGACGTCCTCACAGGCATCCGTCGCTTCTTCGAGAATGTCGTAGATTTCCTTCCACTTGATGACCATGATCGGGTTGGTCTCTTCGTCGAAGAGTGCCCCGATCGCGTGTTTGTGGACCCGGTCGGCTTCGTTTTCGAGCCGGTTGATCTCGATGGCGCGCTCCAGCACGCCCTTGCGCTGTTCGAGCGCCTCGACCGCCGCGCGGATCTCGTCGGTCTGCTGAATGATGATGCGCGTCAGCTCGCGCGCGCCGCCGCGGACTTTGTCGATGCGGTACAGCGGGATGAGCGACGCCGCGTTGTCGATGGCGTCCATGACGTCGTCGAGCGTGCGGGCCAGCTCGTGGATGTCTTCGCGATCGATGGGAGTGACGAAGGTCTTGTTCAGCCGCTGGATGATCTCGTGAGTCAGGAAGTCGCACTGATGCTCGACTTCCTTGATCTCGTGCGCCTTGTCGGCGAGCGGCGGATCGACGGCGAACATCGCTTCGAGCAGCCGCGCACCATGGCGCAACTGGTCGGCCATCATCTTGAAGTCTTCGTAGAACTTCTCTTCACGAGGGATGAGACGGAAACGAGCCAAAGGGGGACCTCCTCCGCAGGGCGCGCGAATTCTATACGAGGTCTCGGGGGACGCTCCGGCTCAACTCAGCGGCAGTCTCACCTCGAAGGTCGCACCCCCCTCGGCACGGTTGAACGCCCGGATGGTCCCGCCGTGCGCGGCCACGAGGTGTTTGGCGATGGCGAGGCCGAGGCCGGTGCCGGGTTGGGAGCGGCTGCGGTCGACGCGGTAGAAGCGGTGGAAGATCCGGTCGAGCTCCTGCGGCGGGATGCCCGGACCCTCGTCGGAGATCCGCACGACCGCGTCCGCGCTGTCCTCTTCGATCTCGACGGAGACGTTTCCTTTGCCGCCGCCGTGCTTGCACGCGTTGTCGAGGAGGTTCGAAAAGATCTGCTGCGCGCGCGACGGATCGATGTTCGCGACCGCGTCGCCGCCGCTGACTTCGAAGTGGATCTTCTCGTTGCGCCCCTCGAAGTCCTCGGTCAGATCGTTGAGAACCTCGCGCAACGCGACGGGACGTTTGTGAAGTTGCAGCTCGCCCGTCTCGATGCGATTCAGCTCGGAAAGATCGTTGACGAGACG
>DASVNL010000148.1:0-9635 GCA_036383875.1 Thermoanaerobaculia bacterium | reverse complement strand
TCCCCTTCCACGCTCAAAACCATCGAGACTCACGCGTCGCGTTTTCGCGTGACGAGCCCGCTGTTTTTCCGCTCCGCGTACACGGCCAACGTGACGGAGAGCGAGCGGCGGACGTTTCAGCCGGTGGTGGTGCTGGAAGCGGCGCGCGTGTTGTCGTCGCGTTGCACGTGCGTGGCGTGGATGCGCGCGGACGATCTCTGCCGTCACGCGGCGGTGCTGCTCGAGAAACTCACGGCCGAGGACGGTACGCTGCCGGCCGAGCGCTTCGATGCGAGCGTGTGGCGCGCGATTGCGTTCGCGTCGTTCACCGACGGCCGCGAGATGTCGGCGCAGGACGGCGATCCGCGCGAGGAGCTGCTGCGCAAGTACGTGATGACCGATCAGGAGCAGGCGCTGCTGAAGCGCGGCTCCGGCTCGACGCGCCTGCAGTTCGAAGCGTCGCCGTGGTACCGCTGGAGCAAGCAGATGTTTCTCGGCGCAAACGGCGCGGAGGCGCGGCTCGAGTTGCGCGATCGCGACTTCGGATTGCGCGTCGGCGAGAGCCTCGTGACGTTGCCCGAGGCGGCGGTCGAGCACGTCGTGAACGCGATGCCGGACATCGTCGCGGCGAGCGGCTTCGAGATTGCACCGCAATCATTGACGCCGTCGCTGCGCATCGAGATCACGCGTACGCGGGCACTGCGGTTTTCGCCCGTTCTTCTCGGCAGTGGCGGCGTCGTGCTGGACCGCGCGCTGACGCCGAAATACGGACGCTTCTTCTTCGCCGGCGGTCGCTTCGCATCGCCCGCGACCGCGGCGCCGATGTTCGCGGAGAAAAGCTCGCATTCGCAGGGACTGCTGTTCGAAGTCCGCGCGAGCGCGGGCGTTCCGTATGACCGCGAGACCGTGCTCGCCGAGGAAGACGTGTTCGCGTTCGTCGAACGGCATCGCGATGAGCTCGCGAAGTTGCCGCCGTCACTCGCGCCCGAGACCTTGCGCAACGCGCAGCCTGAGCGACTCGAAGGTGAAGTGATCTTCGACTTCACGCGCACCGACAACGATTTCCTCGAAGTGCAGATCACGTTCGAAACCGGCGCGGAGCCGATCGTCGCGTCGGAGATCGCGCGGGCGCGTCGCGATGGCGTACGCGCGCTGATTCGCGGCACGATGTGGATCGACGTCACCGATCCGCAGTTCGCGTGGCTCGACGACGCGACCATCGGACCGCGAGGGCAGATCCTCGTCACGAAGCTCGAGCTGCTGCGCATCCGCGGCTCGCTGCGCGGCAAAGCCGTGTTTCGCGGCGATCCCGCGTGCGAGCGGATCTTTCGATTGTTCGATGAAATTCAAACCGACTCCGATGCGCCGTCGCCGCTCGCGCTCGGACTCGATCTGTACGCGTATCAGCAAACCGGTTATCAGTGGCTCTGGCTCCTGCAGCAGAACGGCTTCGGCGGTCTGCTGTGCGACGACATGGGCCTCGGCAAAACGCACCAGGCCATCGCGCTCATCGGCGCGGTGAAGTCCGTCGACGAGAGCGCGGCGATTCTCATCGTCTGCCCGACGTCGCTCGTCGATCACTGGAAAGACAAGCTCGCGCGCTACATGCCGGGCGTGTCCGTGACGCTCACGACGTACGGCCTCGTGCGCTCGCGCATCGAGCAGTTTCGCGACAAGAAGTTCGACCTCGTCGTGCTCGACGAAATGCAGACCATCAAGAACGCGGACACCGCGACGCATCACGCGTTGCGCGCGATCGACAAGCGCATCGCCATCGGCTTGACCGGCACGCCGATCGAGAATCACGAAGGCGAGTTGAAAGCGCTGCTCGATTTCGTCGTGCCCGGCTACCTGCCGAAGCACGTCGACGACCGGATGATGCTGCAGCGCCTCGTGCGTCCGTTCGTGCTGCGCCGCACGAAGGCGCAGGTGCTCACGCAACTCCCGCCGAAGATCGTCGACAAGCGTTTCTGCGAGCTGACGTCGGAGCAGCGCGCGCTGTACCGGCGCGTGATGGAGTCGCGCGCGAAGCCGCTGCGCAATCAACTGCGCGCGGGCGGGCACGTGTCGTACGTGCACATCTTCGCGGCGCTGAATTACCTCAAGCAGATCTGCAATCACCCCGCGTCGGCGGGCGGCGGATTCGGCGCGGACGTGACGTCGGGCAAGTGGGAGATGTTCACGGACATCGTCGACGAGTGCATGGCCAGCGGTCTGAAGGTCGTGGTGTTCAGCCAGTACCTGTCGATGCTTGCGCTGATCGAGGATCACCTCTTCCGCCGCGACATCGGCTACGCGTCGATCAAAGGCGCGACGCGTGAGCGCGGCAACGAGATCGCGCGCTTCCACGAAGATCCCGACTGCCGCGTGTTCACCGCGAGTCTCCGCGCCGGCGGTCTCGGCATCGACCTCACGAGCGCATCGGTCGTGATTCACTACGATCGCTGGTGGAATCAGGCCCGCGAGGATCAGGCCACCGATCGCGTCCATCGTCTCGGACAGAACAAAGGCGTGCAGGTCATCAAGCTGATCACGCGCGGCACGATCGAAGAGAAGATCGACGCGCTGATCGCGCAAAAAGGCGCACTCGCAACGGAAATCGTGCGCCCGGACGATCCGAGTCTGGTGAAGCAGTTCACGCGCGACGAGCTCGACGAGCTGTTGGCCGAGTAGGCACTTGCCACAACTGGTGTGTGAATCACGGCTCACCGTGATTGGCCCGTGAAAAGTGAAAACAACCCAGCGCATTCGTTCTGGAAATGTGCGCGGGCTCACGTCCGGCCTGCCGGTAGTCCGTAGAAAATCCTGCCTTCCTAAATCGAGGAGGAAAAGATGCGCAGGATCCTGGCTGCGGTATGCCTCTTGTGGGGGGCAACCGGCATGATGGGACAGTTGGCCACGTCGCTCGATCCAGCGGCGATCCCTGTCAAAAGTGGTGAATGGTTCCTAACGGCGAATGGCCGTTATGTCGGCGACACCTTCGTGTTCGACGGTCCGGCCGGTACGTTCGCAGTGGAAGCGAGCGTCGTCGAATCGACGTATTCGATCTCCTGGGTGCCGCAGGAAGTTCTCGCGAAGTCCGGCACCTACAAAGTCACGGTGCAGGGACCGAATGGCAGTACCGAACCGCTCGATCTGCAGATCAAATCGGCGTTGAAGTATCCGAGTCTCTCGCTCGTGCTTCCGGAGGCGCTGTTCGAGGCCGCCCGCACGACGAAGGGCGCGTACGTGAAGTACGACGTCGAGGTGTTCGGCGGAGAAGATCCCGAGCCGATCGTGAAGTGCAGCCCGGCCTCGGGCGAGTTCTTCAGCACCGGCTCGACCCGCGTCCTCTGCGAGGCGACGAACCGGTACGGCGACAAGGCCACCGACACCTTCTCGGTCTCGGTCATCGACGGCCCGCCGATCTTCAAGCTGCCGAACGACATCTGGGTTCGTCCGGAATCGGAACGCGGCACGTTCGTGAAGTACGACGTCAGCGCGTACGACGAAGTCGACGACAAGGAAGTGCCCGTGTCGTGCAAGCCGGCCAGCGGCGATCTCTTCGCGCCCGGCATGACCTACGTCGAGTGCTCCGCCACCGACTCGTCCGGCAACCTCGAAGCGGCGTCATTCCTCGTCAACGTGACGGACGAGAAACCGCCCGAGCCTCAGGGCCAGTAAGCGATCAGCAGACGGCGGGCTTCGGCCCGCCGTTTTCGTTTAGAACGCGCCCGTCGCCCACGGAATCGCGGTGAAGACCAGCAGCGTGATCACGACCGCCGCCGCGAGGTCGAGCAGGAATCCGCCGCGCGCCATCGCCTTCACGCGAATGAGCCCCGTGCCGTAGACGATCGTGTTCGGCGCGGTCGCGACCGGGAGCATGAATCCCGACGACGCGGCGAGCACCGCCGGAATCATCAGAAAGTACGGATGCACGTGGATCGACACCGCGAGCGCCGCCGCGATCGGCATCATCGCCGTCGCCGTCGCCACGTTCGACGCCACCTCGGACAACAGCGTCACGACGATGCAGATCGCGACGATCATCAGCACCGGCGGCCAGTTCCCGACGAATGACAATCGCGCGCCGGCCCACTTCGAGAACCCGCTCGATTCCAGCGCATCCGCGAGCGCGAAACCGCCGCCGAAGAGAATCAGCACGTCCCACGGGATGCGCTTGAACTCCTCCCACTCGAGCAGCTTCTTGTCCTTCGCGCCGGGCAAAAGAAACGCGAGCATCGCCATCGCGATCGCCACCGTCGCGTCGCCGATCATCTTCGCCTTCGGAAAAAGTCCCGCCCAGCCAGGGATCGTCGTCGAGCCGAGTGCGATGTCGGCGCGAAAAATCCAGAGCAGCGCGGTAGTCGCGCAAAGTGCCAGCGCGGTCTTCTCGCCGCGCGACATCTTCCCCGGATGCGAGACGCCGAGTTGCTCGAGCGGAATCGCGGCGCCTTTCGGCACGCGCGACATCGTCACGACGATGAGCCAGCAGACCGGCACGAGGATGAGCAGGTACGCGACGCCGAAGACCATCCACTCCGCGAACGTCACGGCTTTCAGGTTCGGGAAAAGCTCGCGCGCCGCTCCGAAGAAAATCAGGTTCGTCGGTGTGCCGATCGGCGTGCCGATGCCGCCGAGGGACGCGGCGTATGCGACGCCGAGGAGTGTGGCTTCGGCGGTGCGCTCATCCTTGCCCATGCCGCTCACGATCGCGACCGCGATCGGCGTCATCATCAGCGTGGTCGCGGTGTTCGAGATCCACATCGAGAGAAACGCCGTCACGAGGATGACCGCGAACACGATGCGCCGCGGCTGCGTCCCGACGGTGCGCAACGCGAAGAACGCCATGCGTTTGTGCAAACCCCAACGCTCGAATGTCGCGGCGACGAGGAAGCCGCCCATGAACAGGAACACGGCCTGATTCGCGTACGGCGCGGCGATCTTCTCGATACTCGCCACCCCCGCGAGCGGAAACGCGACGAGCGGAACGAGCGCCGTCAGTCCCATCGGAACGGCTTCCGTCAGCCACAGCAGAGCCATCAGCAGTCCGACAGCGGACGTGAACCGCACTTCGCGCGTGAAATCTGCAGTGGTGGGGATGAGGAGCAGGAAGCCTGCGGCGAGCGCGCACAAGGCGACCTTCCGAACCGAGATGTTCATTGGATGATGGCTCCGACGGGCCGGGATGTTACCAGCGACCCCAAGCAAACTAGAATCAGCGATCGTGAAACCGGTTACTTCGCTCAGCAACTCTCACATCAACCTTCGCGACGGGATCGAGACGTACCTCCGCTTCGCGAAGGGCCGCGTCTGGTCCGAGGCGACGCGGCGGGAGCGGTTGCATGCGCTGGCGGCGGCGGTGCGTCGCAGCGCACTCGACGCGATGCGCGAGAGCGAGCGGCGGTATCGCGAGCAGGACGCGAAGCGGCTCTACTACCTCTCCATGGAGTTCCTCATGGGCCGCGCCCTCGGCAACAACCTCACGAACCTCGGCATCTACGACGAGGCGAAGTCCGTGGTCATGGAGCTCGGCGACGATCTCGACGAATTGCAGTCGCTCGAGCCCGATGCAGCCCTCGGCAACGGCGGACTCGGACGTCTCGCGGCGTGCTTCCTCGATTCACTGGCCACCCTCGATCTCCCCGGCTTCGGCTACGGCATCAACTACGAGTTCGGCCTTTTCCGCCAGAACTTCATCAACGGCTATCAGCACGAGAAGCCCGATCATTGGCTCGACGCGGGATCGCCGTGGCTCATCGAGCGTCCCGACGAAGCCGTGCTGATTCCGGTCTACGGAACGATTTCGCACACCAGCGAAGGTGGCGTCTACGCGCCGCGGTGGGTCGACTTCACGTTCATCGTCGGCGTGCCGCACGACATGCCGATCGTCGGCTTCGGCGGACGCACCGTGAACGTGCTGCGATTGTTCTCCGCGCGCTCGTCGGATCAATTCGACATCGGCATCTTCAACGCCGGCGACTACATCCGCGCGGTGCACGAGAAGATCACCAGCGAGTCGATCTCGAAAGTCTTGTATCCGTCGGACGTCGTCGCAGCGGGCAAAGAGTTGCGACTGCTGCAGGAGTACTTCCTCGTCGCGTGCTCGATTCGCGATCTGATGAAGCGGTTTCACGACACGCACGAGTCGCTGCGCGAGTTCGCGGCGAAGACCGCCATTCAACTGAATGACACGCATCCCGCGCTGACGATCGCGGAGCTGATGCGCATGTTCGTCGACGAAGACCGGATGCCGTGGGAAGAGGCGTGGGCGTTGACGGTCGCGACGTGCGGCTACACGAACCACACGCTGCTCCCCGAGGCGCTGGAGAAGTGGTCGTATGACCTGATGAACAAGGTGCTGCCGCGGCACCTGCAGATCATTCAGGAGATCAACCGCCGTCTCCTCGCTGATGTCGAGCGCAAGTTTCCCGGCGACATCGGCATGCAGCACAACGTCGCGATCGTCGCGGATGGCGAAGTGCGGATGGCGAATCTCGCGATGGCGGGTTCGCATTCGGTGAACGGCGTCGCGGAACTGCATTCGAAACTCGTGACGACGACGCTCGCACCCGACTTTCATCGGATGTATCCGGAGCGCTTCAACAACAAGACGAACGGCGTGACGCCGCGACGCTGGCTGCTGCACGCGAATCGTCCGCTCGCGTCGCTGATCAACAAGACCATCGGCGACGAGTGGGTGTGGAATCTCAAGCGTCTGCGCGATCTCGAACTGTTCGCGGACGATTCAGGCCTGCTCGAAAAACTCGAAGGCGTGAAGCGCCGCAACAAAGTCGCGCTCGCGAAAGTCACGAAGGAACTGACCGGCGTCACCGTCGATCCGCTGTCGATGTTCGACGTGCAGGTGAAGCGTCTGCACGAGTACAAACGACAGTTGCTGAACGCGCTGCATGTCGTGCATCGCTACTGGGCGATCGTCGAGGACGGCGTGATCCCCGAGGCGCAGCGGACGGTGATTTTCGCGGGCAAGGCGGCGCCGGGATATTGGCTGGCGAAGCTGATCATCAAGCTCATTCATTCGATCGCTGAAGTCGTGAACGCCGATCCGCGTACGCGCGATCATCTGCGCGTCGTCTTCCTGCCCGACTATCGCGTGACCCTCGCGGAGCTGATCATGCCGGCCGCGGAGTTGTCGGAGCAGATCTCGACGGCGGGCAAAGAGGCGAGCGGCACGGGCAACATGAAACTCGCACTCAACGGCGCGCTCACGATCGGAACGCTCGACGGCGCGAACATCGAGATCCGCGACGAAGTCGGCGCGGAGAACATCTTCATCTTCGGACTCGAAGCGCACGAAGTCACGGCGATGCTGCCGCACTACGACCCGCAAATGTGGATGCACGATCACAAGTGGATGCGCCGCGTCGTCGACTCGATCGCGGCCGGACACTTCTCGCGCGGCGACAAGGACATCTTCCGGCCGATCGTCGCGAAGCTGTTGTCGACGCGCGACGAGTACGTCCATCTCGCCGACCTGCCCGCGTACGTCGAGCGGCAGAAGGACGTCGACGCGCTCTACACCGATCGCCGCGCGTGGAATCGCAAGTCGCTGCTGAACATCGCGCGCATGGGCAAGTTCTCGTCGGACCGCACGATCGCCGAGTACGCGCGCGACATCTGGGGCATCCGCCCCGCGGTGATCGGCAACTTCGCGCACTCGCTGGACTAGCGCTTGCGCGCAATCCACTCGAACATCCACGGGCTCGAGACCCACTGCACGTCATCGCGATGCTTCGCGGCTTCGAGCTCGCGATCCAGTCGCGCGATCTCGTCGTCGCTCGCGAGTCCGTGCTGCGCGAGTGTCGGGCGCAGTGAATTCAGCGCGACGCGCGGGATGTCGTAGCCGATCTCCGGCGGATAGTGCACGGCGTACGCGCGATGGCTTTCGACGACGAAGCCTGCGTCCTCGAGATACGACTTGCCGCGACGTCCAAAGTCCGTGTTCGCGCCGCGTGCGCGCGCCGCGCCGATGACCAACTCCCACACCCGCGTCATCGCCGGCACCTCGGGCTCCGACGCCGGCGCGCGCATGAGCGTGTCGCACGGCTCGTGTGCGATCACGACGCCGCCCGGACGCAGCACGTCGGACATGCGTCGCAGCGCGCGTGCGGGATCAGCCTGGTGCAGCAGCATCAACCGGCAATACGCGAGGTCCGCTTTTTGATCGAGCACGACATCGTTCACGTCGGCTTGTACGAAGCGCACGTTCGGAAAGGTCGACAACATCGCGCGCGCCTTCGCGATCGCGGCGTCACTCGCGTCGATGCCGATCACCGTGCCTCGTGGACCCACGACGCTTGCGAGCGCGGTGAGTGCGCCGAGGGGACCGCAGCCGAAGTCGATGGCAGTTGCGCCTTCGCGAACGCCCGCGCGGCGGCACGCGTCGACGACGCGATCCTGCTCGTGCGACGCGAGGTTGATCAGGCGCTGATGCTCGGCGTCGGACGCACCGAGGGCGTACTGCGGAAGGACGGCGTTCGACATCGCGCGATTGTGCACGGTTATAGTCACGGCGTGCATCCGATCACGAACACCATTCCGCCCGACGCCGTGCTCCTCGACGCGCGACCGCGCGTCGCGTACGACGCCGGTCATCTGCCGAACGCGATTCACGCTGATCCCGATCGCCAGCTTGCCGCGCCGGATGATCCGTCGCGTGGCGGACGTCATCCGCTGCCGCCGATCGAGCGCTGGGCGCAGCAGCTCGGCGAGTGGGGCATCGGACCGGAAACGGAAGTCGTGATCTACGACGAGCAATCCGGCGCGAACGCAGCGGCGCGCGCGTGGTGGATGCTGCGCGCTGTCGGACACGAAACCGTCGCGGTGCTCGACGGCGGCATGCGCGCCGCGGGACTCGCGCTCACGACGGACGTGCCGGCGCCGAACGCGCGCGAGCCCTATCCCGTCACGACGTGGAAACGCGGCACGGTGAATATCGACGAGGTCGACGCGCGTCGCGAAGACCCGTCGTGGAAAGTGCTCGACGTTCGCAGCACGCCGCGATATCGCGGCGAGACCGAGCCGATCGATCCGATCGCGGGACACATCCCCGGCGCCGTGAATCTGCCGTACACCGAGAACCTCGACGGCGATCGCTTCAAGGACGCATCCGCGTTGCGCCAGCAATACGAACATCTCCTCGGCGACACGCCCGTCGATCGCCTGATCGTCCACTGCGGCTCCGGCGTCACCGCGTGTCACACGCTGCTCGCGCTCGAAGCCGCGGGACTGCAGGGCGCGTCGTTGTTCGTCGGCAGTTGGAGCGAGTGGTGCCGCAACGACGAGCGTCCGCGCGCGATGAAGTGACGAACGCGACTCAGAACCCTCGTCGCGAGATGATTCTGGTTCTGGCCTCTTCGTGGTTTGCCAGAGAGCTGATGAATTGCCAGTCGTGTTGACCGTCGTTCGTCAGGTCGATTCGATAGTTGACTGAACAATCCCCTGATGCGTTCGGACCGCTCCGAAACAGCCACGTGTCCCACTGTCCGTCGCCGTTCCAGTCTTGCCAGACCTCGGCAGGAATCGTCGAGCACGATGTTGTGGGATCTCCCGGTTCGTACGGCTCGGACCACGTGTAGTAAATGCGTTCGCGCGCGATCTTGCGATCGTCATTTGCGGAGATGTCGATCCGAGTCACGCGGCCCCACCGGCGGAAG
>DASVNL010000147.1:0-7533 GCA_036383875.1 Thermoanaerobaculia bacterium | reverse complement strand
GAATAGCATCGCGTCGCCGAGCACGAATCGCATCGAGACGGTCGTGAATCAATGGCCGCTGCTCAACGCGACGTCGCAACTCGTGCGCAACGGCGACTGGGCGCATCTCGAAAACGTCGGCTACTGGTTCCCGACGCCCGTCGATCTGAAAACGTCGCGCGAAACGCGGAGCGGTTCATGGGCAGCGCTCGGCGGTTCCGGCGACACGACGCAGTTCGCGAAGCCGATCGTCACGATGTGGCTCGATCATGGAACGACTCCGGCCGGTGCAACCGCGGAGTACGTGATCGTGCCGAACGTCACGCAATCGCAGATGTCCGCGTGGGCGTCGTCGCGACCGCTCGCGATCCTCTCGAACACCGACACCGTCTCCGCCGTCCGCGACATCCGCAACGGCAACCTCGGCGTCACGTTCTGGCGCGCCGGCGCGATCGAGGGCATCTCGTCGAGCAGCGCCGCCGTCGTCTACATGGCGAACAATCCCGCCACGCGCACGACCACGTTGACCGCCGCGGATCCGACGTCCGCCGCGACCGGCACGTTCACGCTGACGCTCCCCGGTGCGTGGTACACGACCGACGTGCCGTCGACGCAGAACTCGCGCGCGACGATCCTCACGATCCCGCGCAACGGCGGGCAGACGACGAAGATCACGCTGAAGCCTGGTCTCTCGAAACGCCGCTCGGTGCGCTGAGCTCCCTCACCTGCTCTTCGGTCAACCCGAAGATCGGCGGCGTGGCGATGCCGAGCATCGAGCAGTAGAGATACAACTGCCCGCGATGATGGCACTCGTGCTCGATCATCGCGCGCATCCACTTTCCAACGGATAGTTGCGCACCCGCGGGCGTGCTGCACAGCGCGTCGACGTCGGCATTCGCGAAGATCTCCATCGACTCGGCGTGCATGCTCTTCATGTACGCGACGATCGCGTCGTAATCACCCGCGAGCTCAGGGCCGTGTCCCGGATAGCGACTCGGCCGCAGCGCCGCATTCTCCGCGAACATCCAGCGCTCTGCCGATGCGATGTGTCGCATCAGATCGCCGAATGTGAATTTGCCTTCGCGATACGTCCAGTCGATGCGATCGGGAGGCACGCACGCGACCACGCGCATCGTCCGCGCGCGGATTCGATCAAAGTACTCCGCAAGCTCGTTCATGCTTCCGCGAGGATATCGCGCGCGGCTGGATCGTTTCACTCTCGACGCGCGTGGCCATGCCGCGAAACGACGACAGCGTCGACGTGAGCTTGTCCGGCGGAACGCGCAACGTGACCTGCGCATGCAACTGCTCGCCCTCGCGCCAGATCGTCGACGCCGCGACGTATCCGCCCGCCGCTTCCGCCGCCTTCGTGACATCGTCGACGGCGGTCAGCGTGTCATCCACGACGATGCGCAAGTCCGCGGTGCGCGCCATGCGCGGCGGTGATGCGCGATCACACGCGAAGAGCAACAGGACCAACACCGGAACGACATTTCTCACATCTCATTGGACGCGCCGCAGGGACGGAAGAAAACCGCCTGGCGGCGGGATTGAGGATTGAGAATTCAGGATTGAGGATTCGCAAATCCTCAATCCCGTCAGGCCGGACACGCGCAGTACGAAAGCGCGCGCGTCGCGACGTATTGCGCATCGACGGGTTTGAGCAGCGTCTCGTCGGCCCACGGGGCGAACGTGCGGATGCGAGGATCGGGATCGCCGAGGATCATGACGCCGCAGCTCTGCTGGACGTTCGACTGGCGCAAGGCTTCGAGCGTGCGCACTCCGCTGTTCGTGCTGAGATTGAGGCTGAGAATCACGACCTGGAAGCGCCGCGAGCGAACGATCTCGACCGCATCGTCGCCGTCGGACGCGAACGTCACGGTGAAGTTGTTCTGATCGAGCGCGGCGATCAGCTTCTTCCTGAACTCGTCATCGTCGTGAACGATGAGAGCGGGACAACTCGGTTGCACCATGGAGCATCAGCCCGCAAAGCCCGCGCCAGACAACTCGCGCTCGTACGCGCTGTAGACCTCGTCACCGAAACAGACGAAGAGCACGCGATCGATCGCATCAGGATGTTCGTCCAGAAACGTCTGCACTTCCGTGACCGCGATGTGCGTCGCCTGATCGATCGGATAGCCGTAGATGCCGCAACTGATCGCCGGAAACGCGATCGTACGCAGGCCGTTGTCGATCGCGAGTTGCAGGCTCGATCGATAACACGACGCGAGCAGTTCGGGCTCGCGATTGTCTCCGCCGCGCCACACGGGACCGACGGTGTGAATGATGCGTCGCGCGGGCAGTCGATAGCCGCGCGTGATGCGCGCCTCGCCCGTGGGACAACCGCCGAGGAGACGGCACTCGTGCACGAGCTCCGGACCGGCCGCGCGATGAATCGCGCCGTCGACGCCACCTCCGCCGAGGAGCGAGGAGTTCGCGGCGTTCACGATCGCGTCGACGTCGAGCTTCGTGATGTCGCCGCGATGAATCTCGAGGGTCATTTCTTTTTGCGTCCGAGCTTCACGACGATGTCGTACTCCTTCTTCGTCACCGGCTGAATCGAAAGACGCGAGCCCTTCTTCGTCACGACCATCTCTTCGAGTCCGGGCGTGACCTTCAGCGTGTCGAGGGAGACGACATGCGAAAACTTCTCCACGAACGCGATGTCGACCATGTACCAGATCGGATTCTCCGGCGTCGCCTTCGGATCGAAGTAGTCGTGCCCTTTCTGCTGCGCGAACTTGTCGGGGTACGCCTCTCGATGGATCTTCGCGAGTCCGACCACGCCGGACGGATCGGCATTCGACGCGTAGAACAAAACCGGATCGCCGGCCTTCATCTCATCGCGCATGAAATTGCGCGCCTGGTAATTGCGAACGCCCTCCCACGAAGTGGTCGTGTCGCGCTCGAGCGCATCGATCGTGTAGGCGGCAGGTTCGACTTTCATGAGCCAGTATTTCATTGCCCGGATTATCGCGCAGCGCGTCGCGCCGCGCTGTGTCCGGGCAAAAGGGCCGAGGGCAAAGGGCCGAGGGCCGAGGGATTCGTCGCGAGAGCCTCGTTCGCTGCAGGTCGCTGCATGCGACTTTTTCGCAGACGCTCAACTCTCAGCGCGTTACCGAGCCCTCGGCCCTCTGCCCTCGGCCCTTGCTGCCGAGCGGCAGAGCGCGAACCGGGCGCGACGCTTGCTCGGCAAACCCACGTGCACTTCGAGCATGCGCCACCCGAGGCGCGGCAACTGCTGTCCGTTCCGATTCGCGAGCTGGGGCTTTCGCTCGAGCAATCGCTCGTGGCGGAGCTCATCCGGAGGCTCTACGACGAGCTTGCAGCGAAGGGGCTGCCTCACTTCAAGCCCGTCTGCTACCTCTCTGACGAATGGGGCTCGCCCTCCGGGGAGCCGGTGATCGGCATCCCCTTCTACCTCGGCGATGCACGCGTCGCGACGCTCGAGGACGCGCTGAACGACATCGAAGGCGAGCGCGAGATCATGATGTACCTGCGACACGAAGCAGGTCATGCATTCAGTCACGCGTATGACCTGCATCAGCGTTCCGAGTATCAGGAGCTCTTCGGCTCCGTGCGCCGGCCGTATCGCGACGACTATCCGTTCGTTCCCTTCTCGCGCGACTTCGTACGCTACATCCCCGGCTGGTACGCGCAGAAACATCCGGACGAAGACTTCGCGGAGACGTTCGCGGTGTGGCTCGATCCGAAGTCGCACTGGCGCCGCCGCTATGACGGCTGGGGCGCGATGCGCAAGCTCGAGTACGTCGATGCGCTCGCACGCGAACTCGCCGAGGTTCCGCCTGCGAAGCCGCAAGGGCAGACCGACATCACCGTCGACGAGATGCATCAGACCGTCGAGGAGTTCTATCGCGAGTTCTCCGTGGACGAGTCCGCGATGATCGAAGGTCTCGCGCTCGACACGGACCTCAGCGACATCTTCGACTCGGCCGGACCCGACACGCGATCCGCCGCCGAACTCCTGGCCGAGCATCGACGCGCGATCATCGATAAGGTCAACTACTGGACTGGTGTGCGCCGCACGCTCGTTCGCGCACTGGTGATGCAGATCGAATCGCGACTGCGCACGCTCGATCTCGCGGCGACGCGCGACCGCACGCGCGAGCAGATGATCGAGCTCACGGTGTACATCACGGCGCTGGCGATGACGTTCCTCACCGGACGGCAACGCCTCCGCCATCGGAGACCCACTCGATGAAAGTCGCGATTCTGTACAACGTCTGGGAAGGCTACGAGGAATACCCGGGCGCAAACATCGAGGCCGAGCTGGCTTCGAAATCGCAGAAAAAGCCGAAGAAAAAGAAGAAGACGGACATCGAGGCGATCTCCGACGCGCTCCGTTCCCTCGGCCACGAGCCCGTCAAGTTCCCGATCGACGGACGCCCGCAGACGCTCACGAAACTCGCGCGTGCGAGCTTCGATCTCTGTTTCAACCTCGTCGAGTCGTATGCGGGCAACGACACGATGGAGATGCACTTCGCCGCGTACCTCGACCTCATCGGCAAGCGCTACACCGGCACCGGTCCGCAGGGTTCGTTCCTCGCGATGGAGAAGAGCATCGCGAAGAAGATCATTCGCTATCACGAGCTCTACACCCCCTACTCCGCCGTCGTGCACAACGGACGCGTGGAGCATGCGCAGGACATTCGCTTTCCGGTGATCGTGAAACCTGCGTCCGAGGATGCGTCGAAGGGGATCGATGCGGCGTCGGTCGTGTCGACGCTGAAGGATCTCTTCGAGCGCATCTCGTACGTCAACGACGAATTCGAGTCGGCCGCGCTGATCGAGGAGTACATCGAAGGCCGCGAGATCTACGCCGCCGTCCTCGGCAACGACAAACCCGAAGCGCTCCCGCTCGTCGAGCTCGACTTGTCGAAACTCCCCGAGGGCATGCCTAAGATCGCGGGATACGAAGTGAAGTTCGATGTCACGACCGAGGCGTATCGCGTGACGAAGTCCGCGCCCGCGCGCGATCTCCCCGACGACGTCGTCGAGTCGATTCAACAAGCCGCGGTCACCGCGTATCGCGCGTTGAAACTGCGCGACTACGGACGCATCGACTTGCGGCTCGCGGAGAACGGACGCGTGTACGTCATCGAGGCGAACCCGAACCCGTGGCTCGACCCCGCCGCGGAGTTCGCGATGGCCGCGAAAGAGAGCGGCCGCTCGTACACGGACGTGATCGCGACGATCGTCGAAGAGGCGATGAAGAGATAGCGGAGCGCCGGCACCCTCGCCGGCTGTCCCGCGGGCGCCTCGCCCGCGTTGGTTCTGCGATGACGGCGGCGTGGGCGCCGCCGGGACAGCCGACGAGGCGTCGGCGCTCCCCTAACCGCGATAGCGTTCCAGCGCGACGCGCAACACTTCGACGGCGCGCGCGAGTGCTTCCTGCTTCAGCACGTACGCGATGCGCACTTCGCTCTTGCCGAGCGGCGACGCATAGAAGCCCGCGGCCGGCGCGACCATCACGGTCTCGCCTTCGTGCGAGAAGTCGGAGAGCAGCCACGTTGCGAAGTGCTCGGCGTTCGCCACCGGGAGCTTCGGCATGCAGTAGAACGCGCCCTCGGGCTCCCACAACTCGACGCCCGGAATCGACGTCAGGCCGCGATAGAGCACGTCCCGGCGCGCGCGATACTCGTCGACGATCGGCTTCATGTACTCGTCGCCGAGGGACTCGGCGCCGATGGCGATGAACTGCGCGACGCCCGGCGGCGACAGCCGTCCCTGCGCCATCCGCAGGCACGCGTCCCACACCTCGGCGTTCCGCGTCACGAGGGCGCCGAGGCGGATGCCGCACGCGCTATAGCGTTTCGAGAGACTGTCGACGACGATCACCAACTCGTCCATGCCCGGCAGTTCGAGTGCACTGATCGCGGCGCGTCCGTCGTAGACGAACTCGCGATACACCTCGTCCGAGATCAGGAAGAGTCCGCGCTCGCGGCACAGCGTCGCGATGCGATCGAGCTCTTCGCGCGAATAAACAGTGCCTGTTGGATTGCTCGGATTGCACAACATCAGCGCGCGCGTGCGGGGCGTGATCGAGCTTTCGAGCACGTGCAGCGGCGGGAGATGAAAGCCATCGCGTCCGCGGCTCACGACCGGCACGAGATTCACGCCGGCCATCGTCGCGAACGCGCGATAGTTCGCGTAGAACGGCTCGATCACGAGCACGTCGTCGCCTTCGTTCGCGACTGCCATCAGCGCGAAGAGAATCGCTTCGCTGCCGCCGGTCGTCGCGAGGATCTGATTCGTGTCGAGGTCGATGCCGAGGCGGCGCTCGTAGTACGAACGCAGCGAACGGATGAACTCGGGCGTGCCGGTCGACGGCGAGTACTCGAGCACGCGTGCGTCGAGTTGTTTCAGCCGGTCGAGGATGCACGCCGGCGTTTCGATGTCGGGCTGGCCGATGTTCAGGTGCAGGACGCGCGTGCCGCGCGCTTTCGCGGCTTCCGCGAACGGCGCGAGTTTGCGAATCGGTGAGGCAGGCATCGCGAGCGCGCGCCGGGAAACTCCCGGCGCGCGTCGCGTCTCGATTTCCGTGTCGATGTCGATGTCGTCAGAAAGCAGGGTCATCTATTTTTTCTTGGCTCGCAGCGCGGCCGGATGTTCCGCGTTCGTCGCGTTCGAATCCGAGTCCCGCGGCTGCGGCTTATCGTCGTTCTCGTTCGCGTGCATCTTATCCGGCCCGTCGCTTTGGGACCGTCCACCGACTTTGTAATACTGCTGATTCGGATTGGTCTTGCTCATGCGGCTTTCTAGTGCGAACGACACGCCAGAACTCGATTACAGCCCCAACTGTTTCCGCGTGAAGTTCAGCACGAGCTTTTGGTTGAAATAGACCGTGTTCTTCTGTGTGACCGTGTGCTTCGCGCGCGGGAGCAGCATCATCTCGAACATCTGTCCGTTCTGTTGCAGCTCGTGCGCGAACTGAATCGTGTTCTGCAGGTGGACGTTGTCGTCGGACGTGCCGTGCACGAGCAGCAGAGTGCCGTGCAGATTCTTCGCGGCATTCAGCGGCGCGCTCTTCTTGTAGCCTTCTTCGTTGTTGCGCGGCTCGAGCATCACGCGCTCGGTGTAGACCGAGTCGTAGTCGCGCCAATCCGCGACTGAGCCACCGGCGATGCCGGCCGACCACGACTTGCTGTGCGTCATCGCGTACAGCGTCATGAAGCCGCCGTAGCTCCAGCCGCTGATCATCACGCGCGACCCGTCGATGTACGGCTGCGCTTTGAGCCACGTCAGCCCGTCTTCGAGATCTTGCAGTTCGAGTTCGCCGAGGTTCTTGTACGCGGTCCACGCGGACACGGCGCCCTTGCCGCTCGCGCTGCGATTGTCGACGATCCAGACGATCGCGCCCTGCTGCGCAATCATGCGGTGAAACAGAGTCCGCGGAATGCCCCACACATTGCGCACCTGCGGTGCGTGCGGTCCGCCGTAGACGTGTTGATAGACCGGATACTTTTTCGACGGATCGAAATTCGTCGGACGGATCATCTCCGCTTCCATGACGAATCCGTCGCGCGTCTTGAC
>DASVNL010000146.1:0-7817 GCA_036383875.1 Thermoanaerobaculia bacterium | reverse complement strand
CGATGATTTTTTGCACGCGCATCGCGACTACGCACACGAGCCCGAGCCTTACGAATGGCTCGACGAACCGGCCGAGCCGGACGCCGAGAGTTTCTACCGGCAACTCGAGCTTTCCGTCGAACGCCTGCGCCGCTATCCGCCCGGCGCTCGCGTCATCGCGGAGCGCAGTCCCGTCGATTTCCTCGCCTACCTGCTCGCGCTCGACGACCTGCATCGCAGCGGCCGCGATTGCGCGCTGATCGCTTCAGCAACGGAGCTGGCCGCAGAAGGAATCCAGCAACTCGATCTCCTGATCGTCCTCCCGCTCGACGACGGAATCGAGTTGGCGGAGTCCGAGGACCTCGAATTACGCGAGGCGATGAACGAGCGGCTGCTGGATCTCATCACGACCGATCCGTACGCGTTGTTCACGCAGGCGACGCCGCGCGTCGTCGAGATCGAGGGATCGCCCCGCGAACGGCTGCTCGCGCTCGAAGCAGTTATCGAGTGACCGTCACGCCTGCCATACACTTTGCAATGATGCGACGCCTTCTCCTCGCCACCCTGCTCCTCGCACTCCCCGCCGCCGCGGTGACGGTGGATCGGATTGCAGCGGTGGTGGATCGGCAGGTGCTCACGGTCAGCGAGGTCTCGCAGATGGTGGATCTGCGATTCTTCGAGCGCACCGCGGAATCGGAGGATGACCATCGGCACGATGTGCTCGATGCGCTGATCGCGCAGGCGTTGCGGTATCGCGATGCGGAGCGGTTCGGGGAGCAGGACATTTCGGCGGATGCGATCGAGGCGCGGCTGATCGAGATTCAAAAGCGATTCGCGAGCATCGACGAGTTCAACGCCGCGTTGTTGCGCACCGAGCTGACGCTCGACGAGGTGCGCGCGCTCGTGAAGCGGCAGTTGCAGGTCGAGGCGTACATTCAGGAACGCTTCGCGCCGCTCGTGTTCGTGTCGAACGAAGACATCGACACGTACTACCGCGGGCCGTGGAGCGAGCAGCGTCGCGCGCGCGGGCTCGGCGTACCGCCGCTCAGCAGTGTGCGCGAAGAAGTGCGCGTCGCGGTGCGCGCGTCGCGACTGCAGAGCGAGATCGATCGATGGACCGCGCAGTTGCGCGAGCGCGCGAACGTCGACGTCTACGCGTGGCGCTGACGCATCACTCGCCGATCAGTGCGAGGAACGCGTCCTCACTGAGCACTTCGACGCCGAGGGTGTTGGCTTTCTCGAGCTTCGACCCGGCGTTGTCGCCGGCGACGAGATAGCTCGTCTTCGCCGACACCGACCCGGACGGCTTCCCGCCTTCGCGCTCGATGAGCTTGTGGATCTCGTCGCGCGAGAAGCGGTTCAGCGTTCCCGTGACGACAACGGTCTTGCCCGCGAGGCGATCGCCCGTGACTTTCTGGATGTGGGTCGGCGCGACGCCGAGACGTTTCATCTTCTCGACGCGCTCCCGATTCGCCGCGACCGAAAAGTAGAACGTAATCGCCTCGGCCAGCTTCGGTCCGACTTCGTGCACGCCGACCAGCTCCTCCGTCGTCGCATCCATCAGCGCGTCGATCGAGCCGAAGCGATCCGCGAGAATCTTCGCGGCGCGCTCGCCGACCATCGGGATGCCGAGCGCGAACACGAAGCGTGAGAGCTCCTTCGTCTTCGACTTCTCGATCTCCTCGATCAACTTGCCCGCCGACGTCTCGCCTTTGCGGTCGAGCGCGGCGACGGCCGGGACCGTGAGCTCGTACACGGATGCGTAGTCGGTGATGAGACCTGCGCCGAGGAGTTGCACGACCGTCTTGTCGCCGAGCCCTTCGATGTCCATCGCCTTGCGCGACGCGAAGTGCGTGATCGCCTGGCGCACGATCGCGGGACACGCCGCGTTCGTGCAGCGAATCGCGACCTCGCCTTCGAACTTGTGCAGGGGCTGCCCGCACTCGGGACATTCCGTCGGCGGCTCGATCTTCTCCGCACCTTCGGGACGCTCCGCGAGCAGCACGTCGACGACTTTCGGGATGATGTCGCCGCCTTTTTCGACGACGATCGTGTCGCCGACGCGCACGTCTTTACGCGCGATCTCGTCGAAGTTGTGCAGCGACGCGTTGACGACCGTGGTCCCGCCGAGTTGCACAGGCGTGAACTCCGCGACCGGCGTGACTGCACCAGTGCGTCCCACGTAGTAATTGATCCGCTTCACCACCGTCTTCGCCGCCTCGGGCGGGTACTTGTACGCGACCACCCACCGCGGCGCCTTCGACGTCGCGCCGAGCTCGAGCTGTTCCTCGCGACGATTGACCTTCACGACGATGCCGTCGATCTCGAACGGCAGATCGTGACGGTGCTCGTGCCAGTGGTCGATGAACGCCTCGACCTCGTCGATCGTCGCGCAGAGTGCGCGCTGCGGATTCGTTGGGATCCCAAGTTTGTCGAGCAGGTCGTACGCGGCGGTCTGCGACTCGACACGTGTCGCGTCCGCGGCGACGAGGTGGTAGATGAACGCGCTGAGACGTTTCTGCGCGACGAGCTTCGGATCTTTTTGCCGCAGCGCGCCGGCCGCTGCGTTGCGCGGATTGGCGAGCTTCTCTTCTTCGTCGAGCCCTTCGTTGATCTTCGCGAAGTCGCGCTTGGAGATGTAGATCTCGCCGCGGACTTCGAGTCGCGCGATCTTCGTGTCGATGGTGAGCGGGATCGCACGGACGGTGCGCACGTTCGGCGTCACGTCGTCGCCGCGCGCGCCGTCGCCGCGCGTCGCGCCGCGCGCGAGCTTGCCGTTTTCGTAGAGCAGCGCGATCGACACGCCGTCGATCTTCAACTCGGCTTCGTACTCGACGGTTTCGCGTCCGAGTCCGCGCAGGACGCGCTCGTGCCACTCGCGCAGCTCTTCCTTCGAGTACGCGTTCTCGATCGAGAGCATCGGCGGATCGTGCACGACCGGCGCGAAGCCCTCGATCAATGCGCCGCCGACGCGTTGCGACGGCGAGTTCACATCGAAGAATTCGGGATGCTTCGCTTCGAGCTCTTGCAGGCGGCGGAGCAACTGATCGAAGTCGTAGTCGCTGATCTCGGGAGCGGCCTCGATGTAGTAGAGGCGGTTGTGGCGCTCGAGCTCCGCGCGGAGCTTCTCGATTTCCTTCTTCGGACTCATGCTGGCCGCGAAAGATATCTCGATCGGTCCACGACGTTCTCGACGAAATCCATGCGTCGCAAACGACCGTCGAGCTGCGTCAAAAAGTCGCGGCGTCCCTTCACGAGATTCAGGTTCAGCGCGACGAAGCGCATGCCGCGCGGCGTTCCAAAGTAAACGATCAAACGATCGCCACCCTGCATCTGCTCAGTTCCGCGGATTTCGTCCCACTTCACGACGCGCGTGCGGAATTGATGGAGCGGACGCAGGACGAGCGTGGTGTCATCGAGCTCGGCGATCGGACGTCGCGCGCCGAGCCAGACTTTGAGGCCGCCGAGCCAGAGCGTGCCGATGTAGACCCACACGAATTTCTCGCCGATCCAGCCATATCGAGACGACGGGACGAGGAGCAAAGTCACGAGAATCGCGACGCTGACCAGGGCCGAAACGAGGACGATCGACGCCCCCGCGCGTCGCACCCACGGGCGGAAGGGAAAAACTGACACGCCGGAGGTCGGGGTTGACGTAACTGATTGAAAGGTCATGGTTGCGGCGGCTAAACGGAACGCTTACTCTGATGTCGGTTGGGACCATACCTCAGGTCGGAACGCCTCTTGCGTACTGATCCGTGTTTCGAAAACGCTAGATGCCTGTACAGAAACTCGATGGTACCGGACGCCGCATTCTCGTCATTGACGATGACCTCGCAATTCGCGTGCTCCTTCAGGCCGTGTTGAAGCGGATGAAGTTCGAGGTCGAGCTGGCCGAGGATGGAGCCGCAGGGCTTGAACGCCTTGCGCGCGACAACGCCTACGACCTGGTATTGCTCGATCTGATGATGCCGCGCCTGAACGGCTACGAGTTCATCGAGCAGATCGGCCAGCGTTATCCCGGTGGCCAGCGTCCACACATCATCGTCTTCACCGCCGCCGGAAAGCGCGGCGTCGAAAAGATCCCCACCTCGGCCGTCTGCAACTCGATCCTCAAGCCCTTCGACCTCGACACGTTCATCGAGATCATCGGCGAGTGCCTGAATCGCACGCACGCGACGGAAGCCGCGACCGCGACGCCGTAGCGCTCAGCGCTTCAGCGCCCACTCCACCTGTCGCAGGATCCCCAGGACGATCGTCGCCTCCCGTGTGTCGAGCTCCGCGCGCGCGACGATGGCGCGCAGGTCGTCGTAGATGCGGGGGTTGGTCGCGTGAATGAACCCGGCATGGTGAAGCAGGTCGTTGGCGCGCTGGTGAATACGCTCCATCGTTGCGGCATCGGGCAACTCGCGCGATGTGGGTGACGGCGCGATGAGCGAGAGCTCGTAGCAAAAGACGCAGACCGACTGCGCGAGGTTCATCGTCGGGAAGCGCGCGTTGGTCGGGATCGCGGCGGTGTACGCGCAGAGCGTGAGCTCTTCGCGTGTGAGGCCGCTTTGTTCGCGTCCGAAGACCAGCGCGAGGGTTTGCTCGTCCTGCAGCGTCGCGAATTTCTCCGCGAGCGTGGTCGGCGAGAACGTGACCGGCGTCGTGCGACCACGCATCGACGTCGTCGCGACGGTGACGTGCGCGTCGCCGAGCGCATCGGCGAGAGTCGGTGCGAACTGCACGCGTTCGAGGATTTCGTCCGCGCCGCTCGCCCACCAGCTCGACACAGGCAAGAGCTGCGGATGCTCGCCGACGATGGACATCTCGGCGAAGCCGAAGTTCAGCATCGCGCGCGCAGCCGCGCCGACGTTGCCGGCTTCCTGCGGTTCGACGAGGACGATGCGCAGCTTCGGCATCAGACGGTTCGCAATGCGTCGAGCATCGCGTCCAGATCGGCTTCGGTGGTGCGCGGATTCATCATCGTCACGCGCAGCACGCGCTGACCGCGCAGCACGGTCGTCGTGATCCATGCGCGACCGCTGCGGATGAGGCGCTCGCGCAGGTCCGCGGTTTCTTCGTCGCTCAGACCGCGTTTGCGGAAGCAGAGGATGTTGAGCATCGGCTCGTGCACTGCTTCGAAGTCGTCCGACGCGACGACGCGCTCGTAGAGAGCGCGCGCGAGGTCCGACGTCCGCTCGAGCGCATCCACGATCGGCGCGACGCCCGCGGATTTCAGGACGAGCCAGAGCTTGATCGCATCGGCACGTTTGGAACACTGGATGGTCATCTCGCCGAGGTTTGCGCCGCTGCCGTGGAAGAGATAGGGCGCGTCGGCTTCGAACGCGCGGCGAAGCCAGATGCCGTCGCGCACGAGGATCGTCCCGAGCGAAAGCGGCATCCACATCATCTTGTGCGGATCCCACGAGAACGAGTCGGCGCGCTCGAGTCCGCGAACGAGCGGCGCGAAGCGCGCGCTCAGCAGCGCGGACGCACCATGCGCCGCGTCGACGTGCATCCACGTGCGATAGCGATCGCGCAGCAGTGCGATTTCGTCGAGGCGATCGAAGGCGCCGGTCGCGGTCGAGCCGGACGTCGCGACGATGGCGAGAAGTGCGGCATCGTCGCGCGCATCGACGGCAGCGAGCAACTCTTCGAGCGCGTCGATGTCCATGCGATGCGCGTCGTCGGTCGGGACTTTCAACACGTCCGTCGCGGGGATGCCCATGATCGCGCCGGCGCGCGCGATGGAGTAGTGCGCGTCCGCGGACGTGACGAGGATCGGACGTTTGCCGAAGTTCGTGTCGTCCGCGTTGAAGCGTGCGCGCGCGGCGAGGAGTCCGGTGAGGTTCGCGGCGGAGCCGCCGGATACGGCGGTGCCGAGGGAGGTTTCGGGATAGCCGGCCTGCGCGGCGAGCCAGCGGATGATCTCTTTCTCGATCGGCGTCGCGATCGGACTCATCTCCCACACTGCCGTCGACTGGTTGAGCACCGAGATCAGCAAGTCCGCCATCGACGCTTCCGCGATCGGAGGACAGACCTGATGGCCCATGTACGACGGGTGATGCAGTTGAATCGAGTAGCGCGCGACGAGTCGCGAAAGCTCGAGCGGATCCGCCGGCGCGCCGCCGAGCCTCACGATCTCCGCGAGCTCGGCTTCGGGCCGCCACTCGACGACCGGACGCTCGCCGATTTGCCCGACGTGATCGAAGAGCAGATCGACGAGATCGTGAGCGAATTTGCGGGACGAGTCAGCGGTCATCGGACCGCGGATTCTACTGTCCCTTCGGTGCGGCGTAGACGTAGACCTGCTGCGTGACGTTGTCCGTCACCGTGACGACGGCCCAGTAGCGGTAGCGGTTGTGGCCGCCTGCATTCGGCCAGATGTAAAGCGTGCCGCTGGCGTTGCTGATGTCGAGCGAGGCGAATCGCGGCGCATCCGGACCCATGTCCTGCAACCGCACGCGATGCGCGCCGCGATTCACGTCGACGTAGTCGATCGCGCCGTCGGGAGCGTACAGACGCAACGTCACGCGACGATTCGGCGAGGGCTGTGGCAACTGGATCTGCGTCCATTCGCGCAGCCATTCGTTCTCGCGCAACACCGGCATCTCGACCGGCAACGACGCGGCATTGGTCGAGGTGTCGCTGACGCGGACGCGATACTGCATGAGATGCGCGCTGGAGCGTGCGACGCGCAAAAAGTATCCGCCGGGACGCGTGCCGCCGGTGCCGAACGTCTCGTCCCGGAACGGGCAGGGGTTGCCCGGTCCGATCACGCGCGCGCCGGGGCCATGCACGCTGACTTCCGTTCTCCAGAAGCTGCCGTATGCGCCGGCGCCGGTGTAATCCGTGGGAATCAATACTTTTTCCCAGATGCGTTCGTCGCGACACGCATCGCCGTCGGTGTAGATGAACGCGTTGCGCGCGACGCCGCTGATGCCGCGCTCGCTATTCGAATACTGAATGTCGACGACGTCCGCCTGCGTCGCACGCGGGACGAGGATCATTCCGCTGCGGAAGTCGATCCTGCCGGGGCCGTTCGGTCCGAACTTCAACTCGAGCTCCACCTGGCGCGGCCAGTAGAAAAGCGTTGTGCCCGGATCGAGCGGGCCGCCGTTCGCATAGAGCGGAACCGTGGTCACGTCGTACACCGAGAACGGCTTCGCGACCAGCACCTCGCCTTCCGTCGTTTTCAGGACGAGCTCGTAGTCACCGCCCGGAAGCGGTGGGATTTCCACGGTGCCAGTCGAGATACACGGTGCGGCGAGGACGCAGCCTTTGTTCACTACCTCGACCGTGACCCGCGAGCCTTCGACTTTCACCGCGGCCTCGTCGAGCGTCAACGGCACGCCCTGCCATTCGATCGTGATCGGCGTGCGATTCGTGAGCACCGGCGGCCAGTGCGCAATGTCGATTGCAACGGCGTTGAGCGCGACGAGGGACGACACGAGGAGAAGGGCGATCTTGGGTTTCAAACGGGCTCCGTGGGATTGAAGAGGTCAATGAGTGCGGCCCAGGCCTGCACGTAACGTTCGGTGCGGACGCGGAACAGCGACGCGCCTTCTTCGACGTAGACCCAGCCGGCCTGTTCGAAGATGGAGATCGACCAGCCGTCATCACCGGCGTCGGTGAAGGGCTCGTCGATCGTGCCGAGGGGGACGTCGGCGGCGATGAAGTGGCGGAGATCGCGATCCGCGTGTTCCCACTCCGGGAACCACGCCATGCGGCCGTGTTCCGCGCTCGCGAATTCGATGCGGTGGTCGTCGGTCAGGCGGACCGAAAAGTCGTCGACGATCGGGTATTCATCCATCTCGCGATTATGGCTCGACGCACGTGAAGCACGGCGTCGG
>DASVNL010000145.1:0-2721 GCA_036383875.1 Thermoanaerobaculia bacterium | reverse complement strand
GCCGCCTGGCCGGTAAACGTCCGCTCGCCGGTGCGACGCTGAACGGCTACGCGAACATCTTGCGCATCCTCGTGAACTACGCCGTGCGCTTCGACGTCATCGAGGAGAGTCCGTTCAAGAAGCCGCTCGACCGCGAGAAAGTGAACCGCCCGCAGAACGAGCTCTCGGACGCCGAAGTCTCCGCGTTCCTTGGCGCGTTCGAGGATCGCGCGGCCTTCCTCGCCGATCTCCGCTCGCGATACCGCACCGGCACCGTCGTCGCCTGCGCGCGGTATCCGACGCCGCGAACGTTCGGCGGGAGTCGGCGGTGGGACAGCGAAGCGGCGGATGAGCTCTTCGAGCGGTTCCGCGCGCTGCGCCCGTTCTTCGTCGTCGCGCTCACGACGGGCCTCCGGCTCGGAGATCTCTGCCGCCTCACGTGGAAGCACGTGCGGTGGACGGACGGATGGATCCAGCTCGTGATGGAGAAGACCGAGCGTGAAGTCGTCATCCCGATCAGCGCCGCGTGCGACGCCGCGCTCCGCGCATGCCGCGCGCGTCCGGTCGTGGGCGAGCTCGTGTTCGTTGACGAAGAAGGAGCGCCGCTCTCCGTGACGCGCATCCGCCGCACGTTCGCCCTCGCGAAGAAGCTCGCCGGCATCACGCGCTGCGTGCGCTTCCACGATCTCCGGCACACGTACGGCTCGTCGCTCGCGTCCGATGGATTGTCGCTCGCGATCATCAGCAAGGTCATGGGCCACACCGATCAGGCGACCACCGCACGCTACGCGCGACCCGATCACCGCGTGCTCGAGGCCGTGCGCCAATCAACCGATCGCCGCTTCACGCGATGAAACGAGGAGGAATGCATCGTGCTCACTCTTGCCCTGCGCAGCGCTCCGGCCGCGTGGCCGCGGCGCTGCACCAATCGCTCTACGAGGTGGAGACGAATGCTCCACATCGTAGAGCCACGATACAATCGACCGAGGCCTTCCATGCAGCAACACGCGCTCGCGTTTCGTGATGCGGACGATTTCGTTCGCGGTGTATCGCCGCTCATCGAGCTCGGCGCCTACGAGTGGCTCTGGGCGCAGCCCGGCGCGACGTTCAAGTCGCTCGCGGACAAGTTCCGCACGCGTCCCGACGCGCTCCCGTCCGATTTCGTTCCCGCGAACCTCGCGGAGAACACCGCGCGCGAAGTCCTCGCGAAGCTCAGTGCACGCGGCGTCGAGCGGTTCGGCCTCACGATGCACCAGACGTACGAGTATCCGAAGGAGCTCCGCGACGCGCGCCATCCCGTGGAGCTTCTCTACCACCTGGGGACATGGAACCTCGTCGAGACGAACGCCGTCGCCGTCGTCGGCACGCGCAAGCCGTCCGCGGACGCACTCGCGGAAACGGACGCACTCGTGCGCGCGCTCGTCGCGGAGGACTGGACGATCGTGTCCGGCCTCGCCGAGGGCATCGACACGCAAGCTCACGAAACCACCCTCGACGCCGGCGGCCGCACCATCGCGGTCATCGGCACGCCGATCTCCGAAACGTACCCGCGCGCGAACGCGGAACTCCAGCGACGCATCGCCGAGGAGTTCCTCGTCGTGAGCCAGGTGCCGGTGCTCCGGTACTTCCAGCAGACGTGGAAGCACAATCGAAGCTTCTTCCCCGAACGCAACGTCACGATGTCCGCGCTCACGCTCGCCAGTGTCATCGTCGAAGCGGGCGACACGTCCGGCACGCTCTTCCAAGCGCGCGCTGCGATCCAACAGGGACGCAAGCTCTTCATCCTCGATCGGTGCTTCGAGAACCCCGCGCTGAAATGGCCGCACGAGTACGAGCGGCAAGGCGCGATCCGCGTGCGCGATCACGCGGAGATCGTGAAGGCGCTTCGGGATGTTCACCGCGGTCGATGAGCTCCTCCGCCCTCTCTATCCACATCTCACCGCCGCCGACCAGTGCTACTTCCTCCGCGAGTACACCTCCGGCCGCGGCTTCGCGCACAGCGAAACGAACCGCCTCATCCTCAACCTGAAGAAGTCGCCCGACCGCCGCGATCGCCCTGAGTGGCACTACAAGGAGCTCGCGATCCAGCAGATCGCACGCGAGTTCCGCGAGTCCCTGAACCTCCAACGGCTCCGCGCCGTCACCTTCGTTCCCATGCCGCCCTCGAAGCGGAAAGACGATCCGCTCTACGACGATCGCATGCTCCAAGTACTCCACGCGATGGACGTAGACGGCGAGCTCGATATCCGCGAGCTCCTGCTTCTCTCCGCGAGCACGACGGCCGCGCATGCGACGGTCACGCGGCCCACGATCGAGGAGCTGGTCGCGAATCTCACGATCGCCGAAAGTCTCGCGCATCCGCCGCCCACAAGCATCGCGCTCGTCGATGATGTGCTGACGACCGGCGCGCACTTCCTCGCCGCGAAACGCGTCCTCACTGTGCGCTTCCCCGGCGTTTCCATCCGCGGACTCTTCGTCGCGCGCCGCGTATTCGCCGACGCCCTCGCGTAAAACGCAGTTCTCACTTCACGTCGTCAACCTGTCTGTCATGTCGCCCCTCCTGTTTACGGCGGGAGGGGTGTTTTGCGTGTGCGGCTTCCTTTTTTCGCCCTCTAACCCACCCGTCTCCACTTCGACCGAGTCCGCCGCCGTCGTGAAATTGCCCGGCACACTCGCCGGTGTGCCGCCGTTGCCGGTTACGCACAGGAATTACCAAACCGACTCCAAGCAAACAGGCTGGGA
>DASVNL010000144.1:0-7111 GCA_036383875.1 Thermoanaerobaculia bacterium | reverse complement strand
GCTGCTGCCGTTGTATCTCGACAGCGGCCTGCGCGGCTCGCAGCAGTTCGCGAACACACGCTCCGTCTACACGATTCACAACCTGCACTACCAGGGCGCGGCGGGACCCGATGCGTTCGCGCTGACGGGCCTGCACAGTCGTTACTGGGCGCCCGATGCGCTCGAGCATTACGGCACGCTCAATCCGATGAAGGGCGCGATTCTCTTCGCGGACGAAGTCACGACAGTCTCGCCGAACTATGGTCGCGAGATCATGCGTCCGGAAACGGGCGCGGGACTCGACGGCGTGTTGCGTCATGTGCAGCACAAGTTCACGGGAATCCTCAACGGCATCGACGCGGACGAGTGGAATCCGGCGACGGATCCGCTCCTGCCGTCGCACTTCGACGCGAACACGCTCGACGAGAAGCGCCGCAACAAACAGGCGCTCGCGCAGGAGCTCGGTCTTCCGTACGACCCGTCGATGCCGATGATCGGCGCGGTGTCGCGGCTCGTGGGGCAGAAGGGTTTCCAATTGCTGATCCCCGTGCTCGAGCGCCTCCTCGGCGCCGGCGCGCAAGTCGTGATTCTCGGCAGCGGCGAACCGGAGCTCGAGTCGGCGTTGTCGATGATCGGAGAGCGGCATCGCGAGCGGTGTCGCGTATGGATTGGGTTCGACAACGCGCTCGCGCATCGCATCTACGGCGCTGCGGACGCGCTGCTCATGCCGTCGATCTACGAGCCGTGCGGGCTCAACCAGATGTACGCGCTGCGCTACGGCACGCTTCCGATCGTCCGGCTGACGGGCGGCCTCGCGGACACCGTGACTCCTTTCGATGGCAACAACCTCAGTGTCGCGAACGGCTTCGGCTTCTTCGACGCCGAGCCCGGCGCGCTGCTCTGGGCGACGACCGTCGCGATGCACATGTACCGCGAGCCCCATGTCTGGAGGCAGTTGCAGGCCAACGGCATGGCGCGTGACTTCTCGTGGGACCGTTCGGCGCACGCGTACGACGCGCTTTACCGTCGCGCGCAGAAGTAGGCACCGCCGATGCAGTCTGGCGGTGTCAGGAGGACGGCAAAATGATTGAAGTGCTCGTGGTGGCCATCGCCGGCACACTCCTGCTGATCGCCGCCGGAACCGGACGCAAACCCGTCCCAGTCCCGGTCCGCACCCGCAAACGCTAGTGCCCTGATCGCCGTCACCGCGACCGCGGTGGCGGCGCTGCAGCGCGCGTGAAAGATTCCGGCGCTACTTCTTCAGCATCGCCAGGATGGCGCGCAACTCTTTCTTCACCTTCCCCAAATCCACGCGCGGCGCGGACGGCGCAGCCGCCGTCGCCGTGACAGGCGGCGTCGCGACGGGCGCAGGTTCCTCTACCAAGCCATCCTGCTCGAGCTTCTTCTTTGCGCCCGCGATCGTGAAGCCGTCGCGGTAGAGAAGCTCTTTGATGCGGAGGATCGTGTCGATCTCGGCGCGGGTGTAGAGGCGCTGGCCGCCGCCGCTTTTGTTCGGCGCGAGTTGCGCGAACTCCGTCTCCCAGTAACGGAGGACATACGGCTGCACGTCGGCGAGCTTGCAGACCTCGCCGATCTTGTAGAGCTTTTCCTCCGCGGCTGCGCGCGCCATCGGGGCGATTATAGAGTGCGCATGATGAATCACTGGTTGATTGCGCTGATGATCACGGCCGGGAGCGTCGGCGCGCTGCATTCTCTCGCGCCCGATCACTGGCTGCCGTTTGCAGCGTTGGCGCGAACGCGCAACTGGACGCCGCTGCGCACCGCGCGACTCGCACTGCTCTGCGGCTTCGGCCATGTGACCGTGTCCGCGTTGTTCGGCGTGCTCGCGGTGTGGCTCGGTCGCGAGACCGTCGAGACGTACGGCGCGACGATGCAGTCGATGGCGCCGATGCTCCTCATCGGATTCGGCGTCGCGTACATGACTTGGGGCTTGTGGCGCATCTCGCGGCGGCGGCTCCTGCACCAGGTCGAGCATCTCGACGGCGTGCCGCACGATCACGGACACGGACATCATCATCACCATCGGCCCGGCATGACCGAGTGGGGACTGTTCCTCCTCTTCTGCGCCGATCCCTGCATCGCGTTGATTCCGATGATCGTCGCGGCGTCCGCGGGTGGATGGAGCGCGGTGCTCGCGGTAATCGTCGTTTACGAGCTCGCGACCATCCTCGCGATCAACATCCTCGTCTACACCGCGCACGCCGGCGCGCGACAGGTGCGTTTCGCGTGGGTCGATCGCTACGGCGACGTCCTCGCCGGCGCGATGATCCTCGCCGTCGGCGCGTTCGTGATCGTGATCGGCATCTGATGCGCCGATGGTTCAGCGTCGCGTTCGCGTTGATCGCCTGCGCGATCGTCGCGATGTTCGCGCTGCGATCCGCACTCACGCGACCGTTCCAGGCGCCGGCAGGCCCGCCACCCGCGGGTGCGAAACCGATTCATTTCGCGAGCGACTCAGGCGCAGAGATTCGCGGCTGGTGGTGGGACGCACGCGATGCGAAAGGCGTCGTGCTGTTGTTGCCCGGCGTGCGTGCGAATCGTCGCAGCATGGTCGATCGCGCGACGTTCCTTCACGCCGCGGGCTACACGACGATGCTCGTCGACTTCCAGGCAACCGGCGAGAGTCGTGGCAAAGCGATCACGTTCGGCGATCGCGAACGCCACGACGTCCTCGGCGCCGTCGCATTCGCACGCAAGCAAGCACCGCACGCGAAACTCGCAATCATCGGCTCGTCACTCGGCGGCGCCGCAACGCTCCTGGCCACGCCGCCGCTCGACGTCGACGCGATGGTCCTCGAAGCCGTCTACCCGTCGATCGATCGCGCCGTCGAGAATCGTCTTGCGATTCGCATGGGCCGCACGCTCGCGAAGATCGCGTCGCCGTTGCTCCTCGCGCAAGTCGATGAAGACGCGTTGCGCCCGATCGATCACATCGCGGGGAAGAAGCACGTCGATCTGCATCGCGCGGTGACGCGCGAGTACGAAGAGCGCGTGCTGCGATTTCTTCAGACTTCGACGGTTTCGGCGACCGCTTCCGTCGCGAACAAGCCCATCGCCGCGTTGAAGACCTCGTCGACGGAAATGTCGTCCATGCAGCGGTGATGGCGGAGCGGGCAGTCGCGCTGATAGCACGGCTGGCAGGAGAGCTTCTGACTCACGACGCGCGACGCGCCCGGGATCACCGTGCGCTCCGGATCGGTCGGGCCGAAGATCGACACGGACGGAATCGCGAGTGCCGCGGCGACGTGCAGCGGTCCGCTGTCGTTCGTGATCACGGCCGCGCAATGCGACATCGCGGCGGCGAGCTCGAGGACGTCGCCGTCGTGGCCGACCATCGGGACGCCGTTGCACGTCATCGCGATGCGCTCGGCCTGCGCGCGCTCGCCGGGACTGGTGAGCAGCACGACGTCGAAGCCTTCGCCGCGCAGACGGTTGATCGTCTCGATGTAGCGCGCGTCGCCCCAGTGCTTCGCGCGACCGTAGAGGCCGCCCGCGTGGATGCCGAACAGCGGACGATCGAGATGCACGCCGATCGCGAGGAGCTTGCGGCGTCCGCGCTCGCGAATCGCCGCGGGGAACTTGATGGTCGGGATGTCGTCGACGACGCGAGGTGCGCCGAGGGCGGCGAGGAGGGAGGCGTAGTCATCGAGTTGGTGACCGCGCGGGCGCGTGTTCGCAACCGGATGATTGAGAAGGATGCGGCGCACGTCGGTCGGATAGCCCCAGCGTTCGTCGATGCCTGCCGCGAACGTGACCATCGCGGCGCGGAACGAGTTCGGGAAAATCACCGCACGGCGAAAGTTGCCTTCGCGAAGCGCGGCGATCCGTTTGCCCATCCCGCGTTCCCAGGCGATCACCTTCTTGAACACGCCCGTCGCTTCGAGCAGCGGCGTAACGTTCGGCGGCGCGGCGACGGCGATGCCGCCTTCGCTGCGAAAGCGATGCTGCAGGGCCTTGTACGCGGGGAGGGCGAGGACGTTATCCCCGACCCAGTTGAGGCCGATCACGACCGTCTCACACGCCATTGGTTACGTCACTTTCTCCGGTGCTCTTCCAGCGATCGTGCATCCACAGCCAAAGCTCGGGGCGCTCGCGGATTCGCCGCGAGATCACATCATTGATTCGTCGGGTCAGCGCCTCGGGATCGCGTTCGTCTTCAGTCAACAGGTCTGTCCGGATCGGCTCCTCGAACTCGAGCCGATGCCTGAGGCCGTCGGGAATGCAAAAAGCGAACACAATCGTCGCCCCGGCTCGTACGGACATCTTCGCCGGGGCCGGAGTCGTCCATGCGTCGCGGCCGAGGAAGGGGGTCAGGATGCCTTCGCGCGGTTGCACGGCTTGGTCGGGAAGCAGCACCACGAGCGCGTTCTCCGCGAGGCCGCGCATTAAAGCCCGTGCGGCCTTCCGGCGATCCACGACTTCGGCGCCGGTCTTCGCGCGCAGCTTCTGCAGATCCGCTTCGAGCAGCTCGTTGTCGAGCGGCCGCGCGACCGTGCGCACATTCTTCACCATCGACATGATCGCGAGTCCCGCGACTTCCCAGCCGCCCCAGTGCGCGCTGATCAGCACCGTGCCGTGACCGCGGTCGATCGACTCCTGCAGGATCTCCGCGTTAACGAACGGACAGCGCGCCGCCACTTCGTCGAGCGAGAGGTTCTGCATCTGCATCGAGATCAGCACTTCGCGCCCGAAGTGGCGCCAGCAGTCATCGAGGATGCGTCGCAGCTCGCGTGCGTCGCGATCCGGGAACGTCGCGCGAAGATTGCGCATCGCGAGACGGTCACGCCCGCGGAGCACTTTGCCGGCGAGCACGCCGAGGCGGGCTCCCCAGCGATGGACGCTCTCCTCGGAACGCGAGGCGACGAAGTTCGCGAAGAAGCGGTAGACGGCGTACTCGATCCGCTGCAGCAGCGGATTCTTGCGGCGCTTGCGCCGCTTGCGATCGGGCGCGCTCTGCGCCGTCTCCAGCACCCTCTCCAGAACCTGTTCGTCGATGATGGCCTCGGCCTCCGCAACGAAGATCGACCGGTCGTCGAGCTTCACCGCGTCCTTTCCCGTTGTGACGATCGGCAGCCCGCCTGCGTCTCGGCGGATCGCGTCGAGATCGGCGGGCGTGTAGTTGTGGTGATCGCGGAACCCGCGCGTGCCGGCGAGCGTCAGACCGGCCTCGCGCAACGACGCGAAGAACTGTTCGTTGTTGGCGAGCCCGGCAAAGGCAAACACCGTCTGACCGCGCAACTCTTCCGGGATCGACGTTTTCAGCCGGCGCGCGATGATCACGTCCGCGTCGGCGAGTGCGGAGCGCCCTTCGCGTGCGAGCGTCGCGGGCACGTCGATGACGATGTCGAGGTCGCGCGCGAGCTGGAGATGCTGGAAGCCGTCATCGAGGATGAATACATCGGCATCAATATCGCACGCATTTTCGTATCGATTTGATCCGACGATTACATCACCTTGAATCGAACGCTTAATCAGAACTGGTTCATCGCCAAATTTAACAGAGTCTAATTCGGTGACTTTTCCCGTGACACTTAAATCGCGACGTCCGTAGCCTCGCGTGAGCACCGCGACGCGCAGTCCGTGACGTTCGAGATGCCGTGCGATCGCGATGACCGTCGGCGTCTTGCCGGCGCCGCCCATCGAGATGTTGCCGATCGAGATCACCGGCTTCGACAGTCGCTTCGCGCGCAGCAGGCCGCGGCGATACAACGCACGCCGCACGCGATTGACGAAGTGCAGAGGGGCCAGGAGCAGGGTCACGCGAGCAACTCGACGATTCTCCGCGCCGTGCGCTCCGATGCGCCGCGGTTCTGCAGAACCGTCGCCCGCGCCCGTTCCCCCCACGTTCTCTGCAGGTATTCGTTGTCCAGCATCGACGATGCGAAGTCGATCGCCTCCGATGCGTTTTCGATCTGCACCGCTGCTTCGTTGCGCAGGAAGACCTGCGCGATCTCGCGGAAGTTCGACATCGACGGGCCGAAGCACACCGGCACGCCCGCGGCGGCCGGCTCGATCGGATTGTGACCGCCCTTCGGCACGAGCGTCCCGCCGATGAACGCGACGTGCGCGTAGCGATAGATCTTCGCGAGCTCGCCGAACGTGTCGAGCAGCAGCACGTCCGGCGCGACGTCGGGCGGCGCATCATCGAGCTCGCTGCGACGCGCGAACTTGAGTGACGACGTCGTGAGCAGTCCCGCGACGATCTCGAATCGCTCGGGCTTGCGCGGCGCGATGATCACGAACGCGTGCTGCTCGTCGATGAAGCGTTCGAGCTCGGGCAGCAGCGCTTCGTCCTCGCCTTCCATCGTCGATCCGAGGACCAGGACCTTGCGGCCGCCGATCATGTGTTCGAGTACCGGCGCGATCTCGAGCTCGCCCTGATCCGCGTTGTAGTCGAACTTCACGTTGCCGCTGACTTCGACGACGCTCGCGGGCGCGCCGATCGCGATGAAGCGATCCTGATCTTCCGCTTCGCGCGCGAGGATGCGGTCGTACTTGCGCAACACGGCGCCGACGACCGCGCGAAACGCGCGATAGCGCGGCAGAGAGCGATCGGAGATGCGTCCGTTTGCGAGCAGCAGTTTCAGTCCGCGCTCGCGTGCGATGCGCGTGACGTTCGGCCAGATCTCTGTCTCCATCGTCGCGAACGCGCGCGGCTTGTGATGCTCGAGAAACCGACGGACCGCGAATGCGAAGTCGAACGGAAAGAACGTCACGGTCGCGCTCGGATAGAGGCGCTTCGCCTGTGCTTGTCCAGTGAGCGTCGTCGTGGTGAAGACGATCGACGTGTCAGGACGTTGTCGCAGCACTTCCTCGACCACCGGTCGCGCCGCCAGCGTCTCGCCGACAGACACGGCATGAATCCAGAGGTCATGCTCCTCGGCACGGTGGCGAAAGAAGCCCAGCCGCGCCGGAAAATTCGCCAGGTACTTTCCCCGGAGCACTCCGGTCAGCAGAAAGTACGGCAAGGCGAGCACGAGCACGAGGTACAGAAGGACCTCGTACAGGAAGTACATGGGGGCGAATGATACGTTGGTTGGCGGTTGGCAGTTGGCGGTTGGCGGGAGTGGTGATCAGGCAAGATGCGCGTGCATCGCGACGGCCTCAACCG
>DASVNL010000143.1:0-5352 GCA_036383875.1 Thermoanaerobaculia bacterium | reverse complement strand
CTGAGCACCGCGAGCTTGCGCGGTCCGTAGACTTTCGCGAGCGCGCGATCCGACGCGGCCAGTGCCTTGTCGTACTGCTTCATCGCTTTGTACGCCGCGGCGAGACGCGCCGGCGGGTTGTAGTCGTCGGGGAAATCGCGCTCGGATTGCTCGAGCATCGGGATGGCTTTTTCGGGGACGCCGAGGTCGAGGTAGGCGGAGAGACGGTGCGAGTCGTAGACCGTGCGCTGCTCGGGAGTCTTCGCTTTCGCTGCCGTGTCGTCGAGGAACGCGGACCACTCGGACTTCAGTGCGACCACGCCGTCCTCGTCGCCCGCGGCATCGCGCGCGTCGATGAGCGCCATGTACAAGCCGGAGCGGTCGTCGCCCGACATCGTGATCTTCGGATTGTCGAACACTTCGCGCGTCGCGGCTTCGAGCTTCTTCAGCCACTCGCTGCGTTTCGGTTGCTTCGGTGCATCGACGCTGACTGCGCACGAGAGTCCCGTCGCCGCGACATTCGCGGCCGACACGGTGCCTTTCACGCGCGGATACAACTCGAGTGCGCGCGTCGCGCAGCGCTCGTCGTCGCCGCCCATGCTGAGCGAGAAGATCAGCGACTCCGCGGTGCGGCCGAGCTTCGACCACTTCGCAGGCGCGCCCTTGATCGCGGCGTCGTACGCCTTCACCGCGTCGGCGTGCTTGCCTGCGGCGGCGAGACGATCGCCGTCGCCGAGGAGCTTGTCGGACGAGGCTTCGGACTTGGCGCGGTACGACTGCTCCGCGTCGTCGAGCATCTTCTTCACCTGCGCGACGTTCGCACCGCCGACGTAGCGCAGCGTCACCGCATCACGCTTCGCGTCGAGCACGAGCAACGTCGGCAGAGCCGGGATCGGATACTTCTGCAGGAACGCCGCGTTCTTCGCGTCTTCCGTGTTCACGCTGAGCCAGACGAACCGTCCGGCGTACCGCTCGAGGCCTTTGTCCGTGTAGACGTAGGCCTTCATCGAGCGGCACGTGTGTCACCACGGGGCCCACGCTTCGACGAAGATCGGAACGTTCTTCGCCTTCGCGCGGGCCACCGCCGTCTGATAGTCGTCTTCGACGAATGGCAGCGCCGCGCTCGCATTGATCGCGAGCAGCAGCAGCGCCATCAAAGGCAGGATTCGTTTCATCACATCGGCCCCGCTTTCACCCACTTGCCGAGCCACGTCTCGACTTCGCGATAGAACACGCGCGAGTTCTCCGGATTGAGAATCCAGTGATTCTCTTCCGGCCACACGAGCAGGCGGCTCGGCACCTGCAGCCGCTGCAACAACGACCACATCTCGAGCGTGTTGTTCAGCGGCACGCGATAGTCCTTCTCGCCGACGGACAAGAGCATCGGCGTCTTGAAGTCCTTCGCGAAGCGCACCGGATTCTGCACGCGCCACGTTTCACTCTGCTCCCACACCGGACCGTTCATCGCCAGCTCGCGGCCGTAGATCGTGTCCGACGTGCCCCACTGCGTTTCGAGATTCACGAGACCGGCGTGGCTGATCAGCGCCTTGAAGCGCGTGCCCGACCACGCTTCGAGCGCGTTCGCGAGATGGCCGCCGTAGCTCGCGCCGCCTGCGACCTGACGCGATGCGTCGATGAACGGATACTTCGCGATCGCCGCGTCCGCGGCTTCCATCAACTCCTCGGCCGGACCTTTGAGCACGTCGCCCTGAATGGCCTGCGCGAACTCCGCGCCGAATCCGGTCGAGCCGGTGTAGTTCGTCAGCAGCATCACGTAGCCCGGCTTCGCGAGCAGGTGATAGTTCCAGCGCAGCGTGATCGAGTCCGTCCACATGTTGTGCGCGCCGCCGTGGATGAGCACGAAGAGCGGGTACTTCTTCGACGGATCGAAGTTCGCCGGCTTCACGATCATGTTGTGGATCTTGCGGCCGCGCTTCGACGTGAACCAGAAGTGCTCCGGCGCCTGCCAGTCGAGGTTCTTCGCCTGCTCGACGTTGAACGACGTGATGTTCTTGTGCGACTTCGCGGCGAGATCGAGACGCACGACTTCGTTCGGATTGATCGACGAGCCCCACTGCGCGAGCAGCACCGGCGCGTTCTCGGCCTGCGAGAGTCCGCCGTACACGCCGCGCTGCGGCTCGATCGCGACCTTCACCGCGCCGCCAGCGGTCGGAACGGAGAAGAGCTTCACGAGTCCCGAGTCTTCGGCCGTGAAGTAGATCGTCTTGCCATCGTTCGCGACGACGTAGTCGCCGACGGAGCGATCGCTATCGGCGGTGAGGACGCGCTCGTTCTTGACTGTTCCGTTTGACGGCGTCCAGTCGAAGGCCACGAGGCGCGAGAGGTTGTAGGTCTTGCCGTTGTTCGGTTCGTACGTCGCGAAAAGCGTCTTGCCATCCGGGCTGAACGACGGATCGCCGTAGCCACCTTTGCCGCCGGTGATCTTCTCCGGCTCGCCGCCGTTCACGCTCACGCGATACAGGTCATACGCGACTTCCGCGTACGCGCCGCTGTTGCGCGCCGACGTCGCGGAGAAAAGGATCCACTGTCCGTCCGGCGACCACTCGCCGTTGATCGACTCCGATCCCGAGCCGCCGCCGACGCCTGCGAATCCGGCCTCGTTCACGAGCTTCGAGCCCGCGAGCAAATCCTTCGCGGGCGATGCGGGATCGAGCGACTGCACGAAGGTGTGCGGCTCTTTGTCTTCGATCCACTTGTCCCACGCGCGGATGGGGAAGGAGTCGTACGCGCGCACTTTGAACTTGCGGTCTTTCTCTTCCTTCGCCGCCTTTTTGTTCGCGTCGTCGTCGAGCGCGCCCGGATAGACCGTGCTGCCGAAGAGAAGCTTCTTGCCGTCCGGACTGAATCGCGGACGGCGCGCGCCCGTCGACACGTTGGTCACGCGCTGCGCTTCGCCGCCGGCGAGATCGAGGATGTAGATCTGGCTCGCTTCATCGCCGTCGCGCTTCGCGCCGAACGCGATGCGCTTGCCGTCCGGCGACCACTGCGGATCGCTCTCGCCGGCTTTCATCGCCGTGAGTTTGCGCGGCTGCGTCGATCCGTCGGTCGATGCGATCCACAGATCGCTGACCTGTTCCTTGTCGTCGTACGACGGCTCGGTGACGGAGAAGAGGACCCACTTGCCGTCAGGGCTGACCTGCGGCGCGCCGACGCGCTTCATCAGATAGAGCGTTTCGTGCGAGAGCTGCTGCTTCTCGGCCGCGAGGGCGCCGAGGGCGAGGAATGCCGCCGCGAGGATCGAGACCGCGCGGATCTTCAGTGAATGCATGAGCTTCCTTTCGGGAATGATCTTACCCAAGTAGCGCGGTACGGCCGCCTGGAAGGCGGCGCTCCGACGCTAACACTAAGGCGTGGTCGGTGCTTTCGCTGTTTCGGTTTTGTTTGAAGTGAGACGCATCCACGCGAGCGTGGCGAGGAACGCGCCGCAGGTGTCGAGGAGCACGTCCCACGGCGACCCGGTCCGGGTTTGCGTGAACATCGACTGCTTCGTCTCATCGAGAATCGCGACGATCAATCCGACGACGACCGCGATGCCGAGGCGTTTGCTCGCGCGAAATGCGAGCACGGCCAGCAGTCCGTATTCGAAAAGATGGCCGCATTTGCGGATGATCGCGTGTGGCCAAGGCCCGAGTGCGAATCCGAAGGTGCGCTCGAACCAGCCGGAGGTCGAGGTCGAGGAGAGGGAATCGTTGGAGGCCATGAGGATGATCGCCGCCCAGATCACCACGGGCAGCCAGAGCTTGAGCACGCGCATCGCCGCGTACAATACCGCTTCACCGAAATGGAACCGCGACCGATTCGCCTGAAGGTTCTGCATCCGAATCTCGCGCCGATGAAGGTCGATCTCCGCGGCCCGACCATCACCCTCGGCCGAGCCAGCGAGTGCACGCTTCCGATTCGCGATCGCTACCTCTCGCGCCGTCACGCCGAGATTCTCTTCGCCGACGGACAGTGGCTCGTGCGCGACTGCGGCAGCGTGAACGGCACGAGTCTCAACGGCTCGAAGCTTTCGATGACCATGCCGCTGCGCACCGGCGATCGCATCGGTCTCGGCGACACGGTCGTCGTGTTCGAGCCTGACGAAAGTAGTACGTCGCATTCGAAACTCGTTGCGCTCGACAGCGACTCGCACGCGAAGTCGCTCGTCCTGCCGATGCGCGAGGCGCTCGACGAGACCGCGCGTACGAGCGTTCTCGGCGCGCTGGCGATGGAGTTCATCGAAGACCGCTCGATGGAAGCGCTCTTCGAATTCATTCTCGATCGCGTGATGACCGTGCTCTCGCCGTCACGCGCCGCGATCGCGCTGCTCGCCGGGGAAGGCGAGTTCGAGGACGTGCACATGCGCCGCCTCGACAACTCGGAGTCCGCCGATCTGTTCATCAGCAAGACGCTGCTGGCCGAGGTCATCGAGGAGCGGAAGGTCGTGTCGTATGTCGACAGTGCGCTCGATGGAAAGCTCGCGCGCGCAGAGTCGATCATCGCGCAGGACATTCGCTCGGCCGTTTGCGCGCCGCTCGTCGTCGGCGACGCGGTCCTCGGCGTGTTGTATCTCGACTTCCTCGCGCAGCACGGCGAAGTCACGCACGAGGACGTGCATCTCATCGCGCAGATCGCGCGCTTCGCGGCGGTGAAGCTCGAGACGACGCGACTGCGCGAGGAGGCGATCGCGAAGGCGAAGCTCGACGAAGAGCTGCGCACCGCGTACGAAATTCAGAGCCGCCTCTTGCCGATCGATCTACCCGCGATCGAGGGCTACGGGTTCGCGGGCGCGAATCGTCCGTGTCGCACGGTGAGCGGCGATTACTACGACGTCGTTGTGCGTCCCGATGGTGGTATCTACTTCATCATGGCCGACGTAAGCGGCAAGGGCATCACCGCGGCGCTGGTGATGGCCAGCGTCGCGACGGCGTTCGGTATCTTCACGCGCACGGATCCGTCACCCGCGGATCTGCTGCGCGAAATGAATGAGACGCTCACACCGCGCACGTCGCCGCGCAAGTTCGTGACGATGGTCGTCGGCGTGCTCGATCCGCGCGACGGCAGTGTGGAGTTCGCGAACGCCGGACACGTCGCGCCGCTGCTGCTTTCGCGCGATGGCGTGACGTCGCTCAAAGAGACAGATATGGTGGTCGGCTACCGCGCCGGCGCGACGTATCGGAATCAACGCATCACGCTCGCGGACGGCGACTCGCTCGTGATGTTCACGGACGGTGTCACGGAAGCGTCGAACGAGTCCGAACAGGAGCTCGGCCTCGACCCGATCGCGACGCTCATCGCGTCGATGCACGGCGCGCACGCGACGGCGATCCTCGAGTCGATCGAAACGCACGTGCAGCGCTTCATCGGCGACGC
>DASVNL010000142.1:0-3539 GCA_036383875.1 Thermoanaerobaculia bacterium | reverse complement strand
GGCAGCCGGTTCATCCAGCCGGTCATCGTCGACGACATGAAGGCGGAGGACTTGAGCCTCTTTCCGGCGTTTCGCGACGTCGACATCGCGTGGCTCGAGAACGGCCAGGTGCCCGATCGCTTCGTGTCGAACATGATCGACACGATCCGCTCGCGGCGCAGTAAGGCGGTTGCACAGTGAGCGACGAGCGGCCAGCCAACGCAGAGCCGTGGCTCGGCCTCGTGTCGTACACCTCCGAACACAAAGAATTGTTTTTCGGTCGCAGCAAGGAAACGGATGTCCTGCTGCGCATGATCAAGCGCGAGCCGCTGACGACCGTGTTCGGTCCGTCAGGAACCGGCAAAACCTCGCTGATCAATGCGGCCATCACGCCTGCGCTGATCAACGACGATTACCTCCCGGTCTCCATCCGCCTCGATCACAATCCCGGCAGCCCCTCCGCGGACCGGCAAATTCGCACGCGCCTCGACAAGGAAATTCAGAATCGCGGACTGGACCCGTCGTCGTTTGCGCCCGCGGAACCCGACGAGTCGGTTTGGGAGTATCTGCATCGCGTCGAATTGTGGGACGCGAACAATAATCCGATCACGCCAGTCCTCTTCTTCGATCAATTCGAAGAAGGCTTCACCCTCGGCGCCGGCCGTCCCGAAACGACCGCATTTTTCCGCGACCTCGCCGACCTCGTCGAAAACTACACGCCCGTCGCCGTACGCGATCGGCTGGCCGCGAGCGGAACGGGCCTGCCGTATCCGCAAATGCGCCGCTACAAAATCGTCCTCAGTCTGCGCGAGGATTTCGTGCACAAGCTCGACAGCCTGCGCAAGCAGATGCCGTCGATCATGCAGAACCGTTTTCCTCTGACGCGCATGAACGCAAGTCAGGCGTTGGAAGCGGTGCTGAAGCCGGGCGCGGGTCTCGTGACGAGAGAAGTCGCCGAAGAGATCGTAACGTTCGTCGCGGGCGCGCAGTCGACGAGCGACAATGACGCCGACCTCGAAGTCGAGCCCGCACTGCTCAGCGTCATCTGCCGGCAGTTGAATTTCGGTCGCATTAACGATGGCGCCGCCGTCATTACGTCCGAACAGGTCGCAAATTCGCGAGGGGACATCCTCAAAGATTTCTACGAGGGCAGTTTTGAGCACGTTCCCATCGAGGCACGCTATTTCATCGAAGACCGCCTCCTGACCGGATCCGGTTTTCGCAGCACGGCGCCCGAGGAAGACGCCTTCAAGGCGGGCGTAACCGCGGACGCGATCCGGCGCCTCGAAGACCGCCGCATCATCCGCCGCGAACAACGGCTGAAAATCGCCCACGTCGAGCTGACGCACGACCTCCTGGCCGGCGTCGTCCGAGAAAGTCGCGACGCGCGACATGAGCAAGCCCGCCTCGCGCAGGAACGCCTCGAACAAAAACAGCGCGAAGAACGACTGCTTCGCGAAAAGGAAGAACAGGAAGCGAAGCTGCGCGTGTCGCGCAGACTGGCCATCGTCATGGCCGTCGCCGCCGTGTTCTGTCTCATCCTCGGCGGGTTCGCATTGGTCGCCTACAGGAAGGCCCTCGCGGCGCGGCAGAAGGCACAGCAGGCGCTCGCTCAAGCCGAAAAGGCGACGCAGGACGCGCGGCGCAATCTTCTCCGCTTCTATGAAGAACGCGCGGGCGGTGCGGCGGATCGCGACGACCCGATGGAAGCGTGGCTGTACACGATCGAGGCGCTGTCCATGGTGTCGGATCCGAGCGCGCCGATTCAGGGTTCAGTCGGACGTTTGCTCCTGCCCGAAATTCGGCCGGGACATGATCTCGACCGCGGCTATTACTGGAACGACGCATCGAACGGTACGTCCGTGCGAAGCATCGCGTTCACGCCTGATGGCGCGTCTGTCGTCGACGGCCGGTTTTCGGCGGCCAATCAAATTCACGTATGGGGAAAACGTCACGCGGCGTGGCAGAGCTCAACGAAATCGGGCGTATGGGAGGTCGCAGTCAGTCCGGATGGACAGACGATCGCCTCGGCATCCGCGATCACGGACGACAATAAAGACGGCGCGCTCGATCTCTGGACAACGATCGGATCGCCCATCTGTTCGCGAGCCCCCATCCCAAATCCGAAAAATCCTGCGTCGAAGAGTCCCTTGTCGTTCGACGGCGTGGCGTTCAGTCCGACCGGAAATCTCCTGGCGTCATTTGCGAGCGATGGCTCGATTCAATTGTGGGAGCCGGCCAAACCTTGCAATCCGATTGGCAATCCGATTGCGACCGCGGAGTTCGATCGCATTCAACGCATTTCGTTCAGCGCGGATGGTTCGACATTGGCTGCTGCTGCAGGCCGGAAGATCGTGTTGTGGGACTTGAGCCAGCCGGCAGCGCCCAAAGAATTGGCTCGCGATCTCGAGACGGACGAGCATCCGGTGCGTGCTGTTGCGTTCAATACGCCGAGCGGCTCTCGCGTTCCTGACGCACTCGCTGCTGGATTCGAAGATCACGGTCTGTGCTGGTGGGATTTCGCAACGACGCCTGCGAATCGCATTTGTCCGCCCACTGGCGCGAAGACCGGCTCGACGTGGAGCGTGAGCATCAGTCCCGATCGCACGATGGTCGCGTCGGGGCATACGGACAAGAGATGGCGCTTGTGGGATTTCAAAACCGGCCGGCTGCTGACGGAAGTCGCCGAATGGAATCCCATCAATTCGATCGCTTTCAGTAAGAGCGGGGACAGCGTTGCATATGGGACGGGCGACGGGCTCGTGCGCCGCCTGCCGTTCAAGGGACATTTCTGGAATACGCAGCACGACCTTGCGGAATTCATCCGCAATCCGTGGTCCGTGCAAAATCGCGCGGCAATTCAGAACTGGAAACGAATGTCCGCGGGACTGGGATATCGGTTCGTCGACTCGAGCCTGCAGGAATATGACTCGGCGGTCGCCGACAACGCGCGACGCGCTTTGTACGGCGGAGGCGATAGTGAATCAGCGAATCGCCCGGGCGGTGCGGCCACGGTCGAATTCACAAAGGAAAACGTTCTTCTGTACGCGAATAAGCGCGCAAAGGGATTCCCACGCTGGACGACCGACACGGAATTACAAATGGTCCCAGACAAAGCCAGCCAGGCCGCATCCGCGATCGTGCTGAATCAGGACATCCAGCCGCCGTACATCGTCGAATTCGAGTACTCCATCAAAAAGCCAACGCGGCGATCCGTCAATTGGCCCGCCGACGGCATCAGTTTCATGTTTCTAATGGATCGCGAAAAATACAAAACCACGCCACCGCCCAACGGCGGCAGTCGCGGCGCGATCGCCGGAAACGGCTACGCGGTCCACTTCCAAATCTACGAATCCCCCGCGATCTACCTCGAAGGCGCCGGCGTCGACCCCGACTCCCCGGACTCCCGCGTCTCGCTCTCCGTCCTCTCCGGCCTGCCCGATCTCTACACCGACGGCGACTGGCGAAAAGTCCGCATCCTCGTGCACGAAGAGTTCGTCGTCGTCACCTACGCCGACGTCGAAGTCCTGAAGTTCGAACAAACTCTCAACTCACGATTC
>DASVNL010000141.1:0-2883 GCA_036383875.1 Thermoanaerobaculia bacterium | reverse complement strand
TGCCGAGGGCGGAGGCGATGCGGAGAGGGCGCGTGCCCGCGGCGAGCAGCATGCGTCGCGCGTGCTGCAGCAGTCGCGCGAGACTGTAGCCGCTGCGCTCTCCCCGTTCCGAGCGGATGTCGACGAGCGGCAGCGGCAACGTCTCGATGCGCTTCGTGAACCAGGTGAACACGACGTCGAGATAGGTGTCGTGCGTCGCGACGGAGCTCGCTGCGCGTGCGATCGTGCCGCGCACCATGCGGAAACTCGTGAAGTGCTGGATCGCGGATTCACCCGCGAGCCAGCCGACGATCGACTTCGTCGCGCGCGACGTGAAGTTGCGAAACCACGAGCGATGCACGCGGCGATTCGACGCGGCGTACACGACGTCGCTGCCGGTTGCGATCGCGCGGAGCAGCATCGCGACGAGGTGACGCGGCTCGTGTTGCAGATCTTCGTCGAGCGTCGCGACCCAGTCGCCGGAACTGTGCAGGATGCCGGCTGCGGTCGCGGTGTGCTGGCCGAAGTTGCGCGAGAGGTGAATCACGCGGATCCACGAGTGCTCGCGCTGCAGTTCATCGAGGATGCGCGGCGAGTCGTCGATCGCGCCGTCGTCGACGAAGATCGCCTCGACGATCTCGACCGGCTTGCCGCTCGTGCGTATCTCTTCGCGAACGCGATCAATCGCGGTGGCAAGGTCGCGCAGATACGCGGCGCCGCTGTAAACCGGGACGACGATGGAGATGTAAATCGGAGTCATGACGTACCACTGCTTTCACGCGGAACGCGCGGCTTCAGAAGGAACGCCGCGCCGATGATGCACGCGAGGTGGAACGGGAGAATGGATTTGTACCCATACGTCCACGGCGCCGCGAGCACCATCGACGCGAGGTGCGACCCGAGGAATGCGACGAGGACGAATGCGGTCGCGCGCGGGATGCGCTTCAGCGAAAGCGCGACGAGAAACAGCAGCGGATAGAGGCCGAAGAACGGCACGGGATCGCCCGGTCCGAAGCCGGTCCAGCCGAGCGTGAACAGGACCTTGCGGACTTCCGTCCAGAGCACGGAGCCGGGATCGTGGCGGATCACCGTCGCGATCTGCTGCAGCGTTTCGCTCATCGTCGGCATGCGATCGCCGACGAGCAGCGGGATCGTCCACTGCGGTTTCTCGGGCGGATAGAGAAACGCGGTGATGGACATGTAGCCGCCGACGAGCATCACCCAGCGTCCCGACACGATGCGATTGCGCACGGTGAACGGCGAGACTGCGATCGCGAAACCGGCGATCGTCGCGAAGACGGCCTTCGCGCGCGTCGCGACGCTGCCGAGCTCTTTGAACAGCAGGATCGCGACGGCGAAGAATGCGAGAAAGATGAAGCCCGACGGTCGCGTCGCCGCTGCGAGCGCGATGAGCACGCCCGCGAGCACGAAACGCGACGTGCGCGGCGACTCGAGCGCTCGCACGCTGGCCAGAAGCGCGCCGAACATCGTCACGTAGTAGAGGTTGTCGCTGAACGCGGTGAATGTGTAGCGCGGAAAGTATGCGAGCGCGAAGAAGAGCAACGCGATGATCACCGCGGCGAGCCTGCGCGACGGAAGATGACGTCGCAGAAACGCGGCGAGGAGCGGGCCGGTCAGCGCGACGCAGAGGTAGTTGAACAGCTCGACGTTCGCGAAGTCGTCGCCGAACACGACGTGTGTCGCGGCGAGGGCGAAGGGGTAGAGCGGGTAGTGGTAATACGGCTCGCCGGTGCCGGGCTCGCGTCCTCCCAGCAGGAGCACGTCACCGCGCAGAATCGCGCGCGACATGCCTTCGTAGTTGAGGAAGTCGTCGCCGATCTTCAACTGCAGCGTGGTGTGACGCTGCGGGATGCTGCGCATCAGGCCGAGTACGAGGAAGGTTGCGATGAAGGCGAGCATCGCGAGGTGCGCGGCGTCGATGCGCGCGGCCGTCTCGCGGAACGGGCGATAGGCGTGCATCACGATCGCCGCGAACAGCAACAACACCCCGACGCCGAGAATGTTGATGGCGACCGAGGCGAGCTGGCTGTTGCGCAACGCGTCGCGATCCGCGGGAGTCGCGGTGATCGAAGGCAATCCCGCGACGTGAATCGACGGACGGACGCCGCGCGGTTTGTCGTACAGGATCTGAATCTCACGCGCGTTCGCGAGCGACACGCGCGCATGTCGCGGATTCATCGCGCGCCACGCTTCGACTCCATTCACGCGCACGATGACGAGTCCGGCCGCGCTGATGTCCGCCGTCGCGTTCGCAGGCTCCGACGTAAAGCCGCGCCACAACACGCGGATCGGTTGTTCGCGATCGCGCACGAACGGCTTGAAGTCGACGGAGCGCTGCAGGTCGTTGATGAAGTCGAGGCCGAAGGTGTCGCCGTCGTACTGCAGTTCGCGATCGACGCGATGCAGGACGGGCTGCAACGCTTCCGCTTTGCCGTTGTGGAGTTTCTGGCCGGTGAAGTAATCGCCCTGCCAGCCCGGCGTGACGAGCATTGATGCCAGCGCAACCTTCAACGCGACGGCACCGAGGATCGCGATGCACCACGCGGGACGCGGCGCGCGCGCCGGCCGGATGATGAACATCGCGAGGGCGACTCCGATGAGCATCACGAAAATCGCGGTGGCTTTGGAAGACAGAGCGATGCCCGAGAACGCGCTGCGAACGGGACCTGGACAGCAGATGAACGCCAGGAGTGCGACCCACATCGCCCCCCACGCGCTCTTTCCCATGTTGGAGAAGGGCATGGACCGGGCGGGAGTGTAGCGCACCGGCACGGCAGGGATGGAGCCCTCGCGAAACGCAAACCCACAGGCCATCCGCAGTTGCCGCTCAGCGGAGTAATCAGCGCAGCCGGCCGTGCCGGCTGGTCTAGAATGCGCCGCAAT
>DASVNL010000140.1:0-3814 GCA_036383875.1 Thermoanaerobaculia bacterium | reverse complement strand
CGCACCGCGACCGCGGACGATCTCGCACTCGCGCACATCGTCGGACGTCTCGTTCTCGCGACGCTCGAACAGTTCTTCTTCGTGCAGCAAGTGCGTCAGACCGCCAGTGCGGAAGAACGCATGCGCATCTCGCGCGAGCTGCACGACGGCATCGTGCAATCGCTCGCCGGAGTCGGACTGCGACTGCACGCATTGCGCGGACGATTCAACGACGACGCCGAAGTCGCTGGACAACTCGGACATCTGCAAGCCGTGCTCGAACACGATCAGCGCGAGCTGCGCACGATCGTCCGCGAGCTTCGTCCGCACGATACGCGCGACGCGCGCTCGATCGTCACGCAGGAACTGCAGCGCATGCGCGAGCGCTTTCCGCTCGAGTGGGGACTCGAAGTCGACGTCGCCGCGGACGTCGCAACGTCGGGGATGTCGTCGCGCGTCGCACACGAGCTCTGTCGCATCGTCAATGAATCGCTGTCGAACGCCGCGCGGCACGGCGGCGCGTCGCGCGCGAGTGTGGGCGTCGCGAAGTCGAACGGACACGTTGAGATTCGCGTGCGCGACAACGGTCGCGGGTTCGCGTTCACTGGACGCCACGATCTCGCGATGCTCGAAACGTCGGGCGAGGGCCCGCGCACATTGAAGGAACGCGTGCGCAGTCTCGGAGGCTCGCTGGTCGTCGACTCGTCGAACGCCGGCGCGACGATCGAAGTGCGCATCCCGGTTCAGGAGGAAAGCTGATGACCATTCGCCTCGTCGTCGCGGATGATCATCCCTTCATCCTCGACGGACTCGATCAACTCTTTCGCGGTGAAGACGATTGCGAGATCGTCGCGCGCTGCACGAACGGCCGCGACGCGCTGCTCGCCGTCGAACGCTATCGCCCGGACGTGCTGATTCTCGACGTGCGCATGCCGCAGATGGACGGCATCGAGCTGTTGCGCCGCATGCACGAGCGTCAGATTTCGACGAAGGTCGTGCTGCTCACCGCATCGCTCGACGACGCGCGATTACTCGAAGCATTCCGGCTCGGCGCGAGCGGTCTCGTGCTCAAGGAATCCGCGCCGCGACTGCTCGTGCAGAGCGTGCGGCAAGTCGCGAACGGCGAGCAGAGTTGGAACGGCAAGGCGATCGCCGGCGCGCTGCGACTCGTCCTGCAACGCGAGCAGGCCGTGGCTGCTGCGTCGTCGACGCTCACGCCGCGCGAGCTCGAAGTGACGCGCATGGTCGCGACGGGATTGCGCAATAAAGAAATCGCGGCACGCCTGGAGATCACGGAGGGGACGGTGAAGTTTCATCTGCACAGCATTTATGAAAAGTTGCAGATCGATGGGCGGTACGGCTTGATGAGCTATGCGCGCGATCACGGCATCGCTTGACGTTCGACCTACGATTCCTTGCGCACGAGCCCGGTAGAATCCGGGCATGGCCAACGAGAGCTCCGTCAAAGTCAAAGGTGGTCCGCTGCTGGCGCGCCTTTCATTCGTCCGCGAACACAAAGGCGAGGCCGGCGTGCAGAGCGTGCTCGCCCGTCTCAACGAGAGCGATCGCGCGGCGTGCTCGCACATCCTCACCGGCGGCTGGTATCCGTTCGCATTGAACGAGCGCCTCGATCAGGCCGTGGCCGCGGAGATGGGGATGGGCGACAACGTCTTCCTCCTGATGGGCGAGAAATCCGCCGTGCAAAACCTCGGCGGTCCGCACAAAGCCATGTTGTCCATCGGCGATCCGCACGCGTTTCTCCGCCGGACGCCGCAGATCTATCAGATGTACTACGACATCGGCCGCCGCACGTACGACTCCACCGGCGAGAAGAAAGCCATCCTGCGGACGTACGACGCGCCGACCTTCTCGCGCCAGGACTGTCTGACCGTCGTCGGCTGGCACCGCAAGGCCATCGAGATGTGCGGCGGCACGCAGGTCAAGGTCACGGAAACGCAGTGCCGCGCGAAAGGTGCGCAGCACTGCGAATACGTCTGCGAGTGGAGTTAGCCCTCACTCGTCGAACGGGCGGCCGCCGCCGAAGTCGCGGATCGAGCGGAAGTGCACGTCGAAGTAATTCGCGGCCGCACGCAGCGCTCCGTACACGACCCACTCCTCGCGTTTGACGATCCCCTCGAGCGGCTGCCGCATGTGCGTCGGCAGCTTGAACCGGCACCGCCGGCAGAGCGCCGTCCCTTCCGTTTTCTCGAGGCTGCAGCGCGGACACCCTCTCTGCCGGGCGAGCTGCAGAATCTCATCTCTCGACACCATCACTACCCCTCCCACCCACGTCGTTCTCTCGGACCCAAGCGCGCAAACAAAAAAAGGCCGGGGAGCTCCCGGCCTTTGTGCACAGCTTTGTGTGCACGCATGGTAGCAGAAACCAACCCGTTGTCTACGGCTCCGACGCGCGTCGAAGCCGAAAGAAGGAGTTCAGCCCAGGTGCTAGACTCATTTCGCTTTGAAGAAGGTGAAATGGTCCGGTCTTCTCGAGGCAATCGAGTTCCATAGAGTCGTTCCCATCGTCGGTCCGGAACTGTGCGTCCTGGAGCTCGACGGAGTGCGGACGACTCTGTACGACGCGGTTGCGCGCGAGTTGATTCAAGAGCTGGAGTGGAACGACGAGCCGCCCGCTCGCGGGTCCAGCCTGGAGTCGGTCGTCCGGCACTACCTTCGCGATCCCGACAACCAGCCGCGCAGCCTGTATTACACGGTCCACAAGATCGTGAACAAGAAGGCCTGGCCGACGCCCGAGCCATTGCGCCAGCTTGCGTCGATCTTCCACTTCGAGGTCTTCGTCACGATCTCCTTCGACACGTTGCTCGAGCAGGCCATCAACGAAGTCCGATTCGGCGGCGTCGACAAGACCCTGACGCGCGTGTATTCGATTTCGCGCCCATTGAGCGAAGACGACGACCTGCCGCTGGCCTACAAAGCCGAATACAAAGAGGGCGATCACGTGCCGGTGTCGCCGGCCGTCTATCACCTTTTCGGAAAGGCGGGTCCGGTCGAGAACGACTACACGCTGCGCGAAGAAGATCTCCTCAATTTCTGCCAGCGGCTGCAATCGAGCGACCGTCGTCCGCCGAATTTGTTCGACCTTCTCAATGGTCGCGATCTTCTGCTCCTCGGGTCGGGATTTCCGGGCTGGCTCACGCGCTTCTTTCTCGCGATCGCCAAGCAGGGGCAGATGTTCAGCGGTTTTCCACGGCCTCTCAAATCGGGCATCCTCGCCGATCGCGTTTCGCCGGCCGATGAGGACCTCGTGCTGTTCCTCGAACGCAATGAGGCGATTCTCTATCCCGACGATTCCGTCCAGTTCGTCGCGGAGTTGCATCGCCGCTGGAACGAGAGATTTCCGGAAGGCGTGCGCCCCGCATTGTCGGCCGATGCTGTCGCACCGGCGCCGGACACGACGGAAGTTCGCGAGAACAAGATCTTCATCAGCTACGCGCGCGAGGATCAGAAATACGCCGAGGCGATTAGCAACGCTTTGACGGCGAAGAACCTCAAGGTGTGGCTCGATCGCAGCGTTTTGAAGACGGGTTCTGAATTCAAACCCGAAATCGTCCAGGCCATTCGCGAATGCTCGGTATTTGTACCGATTTTGTCGCGATCCGCATTTGCCGGAGATCGCAGGTTTCTCTTCCGCGAGTGGCATGAGGCGCTCGACAGCGCCAAAGAATGGATGCCTGGCAGCCGGTTCATCCAGCCGGTCATCGTCGACGACATGAAGGCGGAGGACTTGAGCCTCTTTCCGGCGTTTCGCGACGTCGACATCGCGTGGCTCGAGAACGGCCAGGTGCCCGATCGCTTCGTGTCGAACATGATCGAC